>DATMVI010000184.1:0-3827 GCA_035563275.1 Pyrinomonadaceae bacterium | reverse complement strand
GGCCTCGAAGGGCTGCGCTGGCTGGTCACGGACGGCGGCGAAGGGGGCGCGCGCGCCGGCGACTGGCGCGAGCCTTCCGTCACGCCCGAGACGCTCGCTTTCCTCCAGTACACCTCCGGCTCGACGGGCGACCCGAAGGGCGTCATGGTGACGCACGGCAACGTGCTCCACAACTCGGCCCTCATCGCGCACGGCTTCCGGTACACGCCCGCGACCGAGTGCGTCACGTGGCTGCCGCTCTACCACGACATGGGGCTGATCGGCGGCGTGCTCCAGCCGCTCTACGGCGGCTTCACCAACACGCTGCTCTCCCCGCTCTCGTTCGTCCGCAACCCCTTCGGGTGGCTCAAGACCATCTCGGCCTACGGGGCCGACCTGAGCGGCGCGCCCAACTTCGCCTACGAACTGTGCGCGCGCCGGGTGACCGACGAGCAGCGCGCAGCGCTCGATTTGCGGAGCTGGGAGGTCGCCTTCGTCGGCGCCGAGCCGATCCGCCGGGCCACTCTGGAGCGCTTCGCGGCCGCCTTCGCCCCGTGCGGCTTCCGGCGCGAAGCCTTCCTGCCCTGCTACGGGCTGGCCGAGGCGACGCTCATCGTCTCCTGCGGCACGCGGGGCGCTGGGCCTTCGACTCACGCCGCCGACCGCGCCGCGCTCGAACAGCACCGCGTGCTCGACGCCGCGGCCGAGGCCGACGCGGGCCTCTTCAACGGCTGCGGCAAGCCCCTGCCTTCGCAGCAGGTTGCGCTCGTCAACCCCGAGACGCGCGCTCTCTGCCGGCCCGACGAGGTCGGCGAGGTCTGGGTCTCCGGGCCGAGCGTCGCGCGCGGCTACTGGGGCCGGCCGGAAGAGACGGCCGCCACCTTCGACGCGCGCCTTGCCGACACCGGCGAGGGGCCGTTCCTGCGCACGGGCGACCTCGGTTACCTGCGCGGCGGCGAGCTGTTCATCTCCGGCCGGCTCGACGACCTGATGATTATCCGCGGCCGCAACCATTACCCGCAGGACATCGAGCAGACGGTCGAGCGCAGCCACCCGGCCCTGCGGCCCCACGCCGGCGCGGCCTTCCTCGTCGAGTCCGCGGACGAGGAGCAACTGGTCGTCGTCCAAGAGCTTGAGCGCCGCCGCCACGCCGAACCGCGGGCGGTGATCGAGGCCGTCCGCTTGGCCGTCGCCGACGCGCACGGGGTGCAGCCGCACGCCGTCGTGTTGGTCGGCCCCGGCGCGGTGCCGAAGACTTCGAGCGGCAAGATTCGGCGCAAGGCATGCCGCGCGAAATACCTTGAGGGCGGCCTCGCGGCCGTGGCCGAGTGGCGCGAGGCGGACGCCGCGGCCGACGGCGCGCCGGCCCCGAACGTCGCGGCCCGGCCCGAAAGCCGCGAGGCCGTCGAATCGTTCGTCGTCTCGCAACTCGCCGCGAGGCTGAGGGTTCCGCCTTCCTCGATTGACGTGAACCGCCCGCTCACAGAGTACGGGCTTGACTCTCTGAACGCGGTCGAGCTGGCGCACGCGCTGGAGAAGAGTCTGGGCCTCACCCTGCCCGCGGCGAGCATCCTCGAAGGGCGCAGCGTGGCCGAGCTGGCCGCGCAGACGCCGCGCGCAGCGAGCCGCCTCTCGCCCCCGGCCGACGCGGCGGACGACGCCGCGCCGCTCCCGCTCTCGCACGGACAGCGCTCGCTCTGGTTCCTGCACCAGCTCGCCCCCGAGAGCGCGGCTTACAACATCCCCGTCGCCGCCCGCGTTCTGTCGGAGGTGGACGCCGACGCCTTGCGCCGAGCCTTCTCGGCGCTCGCCCGCCGGCACCCTTCGCTGCGCGCCACCTTCACGCTCGACGGCGGCGAGCCCGCGCAGCGCGTGCGGGACGGGGCGGAAATCTCTTTCCGGCAGGTTGACGCCGCCCGTCTGAGCGAGGCGGCGCTGCGCGAACGACTCGCGGAGGAAGCGCACGCCCCCTTCGACCTCGAACGCGGCCCGCTGATGCGCGTCAGCCTCTACACGCGGGCGGAAGACGAGCACCTCCTGCTGCTCGTCGTCCACCACATCGTCGCCGACTTCTGGTCGCTCGCCGTGCTCGTCGAAGAGTTGGGCCGGCTCTACGAGGCGGAGAGGGGCGGCCCCGCGACGCCCCCGCCGCCGCCCGCCTTCCGCTACGCGGATTACGTGCGCTGGCAGGACGCGATGCTGCGCGGCGCCGAGGGCGAGCGGCTGCGCGCCTACTGGCTGGAGAAGCTTTCGGGCGGGCTGCCGGTCTTAAACCTCCCGACCGACCGGCCGCGCCCGCCGCTCCAGACTTTCCGCGGCGCCCGCGTGCCGCTGCGGCTCGACGCGGCGCTGACCCGCCGTCTCAAGACCCTCGGCCGCGAGCGCGGGGCGACGCTCTACATGACCCTGCTGGCCGGCTTACAGGCGCTGCTCCACCGCCACACCGGCCAGAAAGATTTTCTCGTCGGCTCGCCCACCTCTGGGCGCAACCGCGCCGACTTCGAAGGCGTCGTCGGCTACTTCATCAACCCGGTCGTCGTCCGCGCCGACCTGTCGCGCGACCCGACCTTCGAGGAGTTGCTCGGGCGCGTGCGCCGGACGGTTCTCGAAGCCTTCGAGCATCAGGACTACCCTCTGGCCCTGCTGGTCGAACAGCTTCAGCCCGAACGCGCCGGCGGGCGCTCGGCCATCTTCGACGTGGCCTTCGTCTTCCAGAAATCACGGTCGGCCGGCGACGACCTCTCGCCCCTCGCGCTCGGCGAGGGCGGCGCGAAGGTTAAAGTCGGCGGCCTCGAACTGGAGTCCGTCGCGCTCGACCAGCGCGCCTCCCAATTCGACCTCACCCTGCTGGCCGCCGAAGTCGGCGAAGAGCTCGCACTCTCGCTGCAATACAACGCAGACCTCTTCAACCAGTCCACCATCGAACGTCTGGCCGGCCACCTCCGGACGCTCCTCGACGCCGCGACCCGCGACCCCTCCCGGCACGTCTCACGCCTGCCGCTGCTCACCGACGCGGAGCGCCGCCGCCTGCTGGTCGAGTTCAACGACACGGCCCGCGAATACCCGCGGGGCGACACCATCCACTCGCTCTTCGGCGAGCAGGCACGCCGCACGCCCGACGCCGTGGCCCTCGCCTGCGGGGAAGCTCAACTCACCTACCGCGAGCTCGACGAGCGCTCGAATCAACTGGCCCGCTACCTGCGCGCGCTGGGCGTCGGGCCGGAGACGCTGGTGGGCATCTGCATGGGTCGCACGCCCGAGTTGGTGTGCGCCCTCCTCGGCGTGCTCAAGGCCGGGGGCGCCTACGTCCCTCTCGACCCCGACTACCCGGCGCAGCGCCTCGGCTGGATGCTCTCGGACAGCGACGCCGCCCTCGTCCTGACGCAGGCCGGCGCGGCCGCCCGGCTGCGCGAGTCGGAGCCGGGCCGGGCGCGGCTCGTCTTCGTCGAGGAGGCGGGCGACGAGATCGGCGGGCAGAGCGCCGAGGCCGTAGAGAGCCTCGCCTCTCCCGACAACTTGGCTTATGTGATCTACACGTCGGGCTCGACGGGGAGGCCGAAAGGCGTCGCCATCGCGCACCGCAGCGCCGCCTGCTTCCTGCGCTGGGCCGCCGACTCCTTCACCCCCGCGGAGCTGTCGGGCGTGCTGGCCTCGACCTCGGTCTGCTTCGACCTCTCCGTCTTCGAGCTCTTCGCGCCGCTCGCGTGGGGCGGGGCCGTCATCCTCGCCGCCAGCGCCCTGAGCCTGCCGGAGCTGCCGCCCGCTCAGAGCGCGGCCGTGACGCTGGTCAACACCGTCCCGTCGGCGATGGCGGAGCTGGTCAGGGCCGGGTCGGTGCCCGACTCCGT
>DATMVI010000183.1:0-3143 GCA_035563275.1 Pyrinomonadaceae bacterium | reverse complement strand
CTACTCGCTTTTATGGATTCCGCGCCCGATTGGGTGTTTTTAGAGTTCGCCGCGAGGGGTCAGGCCCGGCGGCTGAGTTTGACAAGGCCGGTCGCGAGAGTCGTCGCCGCCCCGCGTTGCCCCGCGGAGGCGCTTTTCCTGACGAAAGTCGGCCGGCTTCGTGTTAGGATGTGAAGGTCACCGGGGCCGTGGTCGGCATTGCCCGCCGCCCGAAGCCCCCGGTGGCGGCCCTGAGAGAACACGGCGAATCCGCTTTCGAGGCGCGGGCCAAAGCCCCGGCCGGCGCCCCCACGCGGACGCCCGTGCGCCCAGTAAGGAGTGCCCATAAATGAATCCGCAAGAGTGCCCGCGCGCCCGGCGAGTCCGGGTTTTGCTCGCCGCCCTGCTCGCCGTCTCGGTCGCCTTCGCGGCCGGCTGCTCCAACCCCGAACAGACTAAGGCCGAACACGTCGCCCGCGGCGAAGCGTTCCTCAAGGAGCGCCGCTGGCAGGAGGCGACGCTCGAATTCCGCAACGCCCTCCAGATCGACGAGAAGCTGCCCGCGGCCCACTGGGGCCTCGCGCAGGCCTACGAGCAGTTGGGCCGCGCCGGCGAGGCGCTCGAAGAGTTGCAGGCCACGGTCAAGCTCGACCCGGCCAACACCAGCGCCCGCCTCAAGCTCGCCAACGCCTACCTGCTCGCCTTCGCGCGCAACAAGCATCAGGAGTTCCTCTCCGAGGCCGAGAAGTTCGCCAACGAAATCCTCGCCCGCGAGGCGAACAACCCCGACGGCCACATCCTGATGGCCAACGTCCTGCACTTCAAGGGCGACAGCCGCGCCGCCGAGGAGAAGCTCAACTACGCCGTCTCGCTCGACCCGCAGCGCGTCGAGTCGCACATCGGCCTCGCCAAGTTCTACCTCATCCTTAACCGCCCCGCCGACGCCGAGGCCACCTTCCGCAAGGCCATCTCGATTAACGACCGCTCGTCTCTGGCGCGCGTCGAGTACGGCCGCTTCCTCGTCCAGTCGGGGCGCGCGCCGCAGGCCGAGGCCGAGTTCCGCAAGGCCGTCGAGGTCGACCCCGAGAACCGCGACGTGCACTGGGTGCTCGCCAGCTACTACCTCGTCAACCAGCGTCTGCCCGAGGCCGAGCAGGCCTACAAGGCGTGGGCGCAGCTCGACTGGGACAAGCCCGAGGGCAAGTCGCGCCTCGCCGACTTCTACGCCACCATCGGCCGGTTCGACGACGCGGCCAACATCTACCGCGAGGTCGTCGGCGCCTCGCCCGACTACACGCGCGGCCGCTACCGCCTCGGCGAGATCAGCCTCCAGCGCGGCGACGCGCAGGGCGCGAACGCGCAGGTCGAAGAACTCCTCAAGCGCAACCCGCGCGACATGGACGCGCTCTTCCTGCGCGCCCGCCTGCGCACGGCCTCGGGCCGGCACAAGGACGCCATCGCCGACCTCAAGACCGTCCTCGATCAGGAGCCGCGCTCGCGCCTCGGCCTCTACTTCATGTCCGAGGCGCTCTACCGCGACGGGCAGCTCGAGCAGGCGCGCGCCCGCGCCGGCGAGCTCGAGCGCCACCACCCCGATTTCCTCCCCGCGAAGCTCCTGCAAGTGCAGATCAACTTCGACTCGGGCGACGCCGACACGGCCCGGCGGCTCGCCGACGAGCTGCTCAAGCGGCTCGCCGAGACCGCGCCGAGCGGCGAGCAGACGCCGCAGTTCCTCGCCGACGTGCGCCTCAACGCGCTCGTCCTGCGCGGCAAGGCCAACCTCCGGCTCGGGCAGGCCGCGGCCGCCCGCGCCGACATGGAGGCCGCCCGCGCGGCCGCGCCCAACTCGCCGCTCGTCCACGTCAACCTCGCCGACGTGGCCTTCGCCGACGGCCGCCGCGACGAGGCCCGCCAGCACCTCGAACGCGCGCTCGCGCTCGACCGCGCCAACTTCCAAGCGCTTCAGGCCATCGTCAACCTCTCGGCCGCCGAGGGGCGCCTGCCCGAGGCGCGCGCCCGCCTTGAGCAGTTGATCGCCGAGCAGCCGCAGTCGGCCGCGCTCCACTTCCTGCGCGGCGACGCCTACCGCAAGGGCGGCGGCGAGACGCAGCCCGACCCGCAGCGCGCCGAGGAGTCGCTGCGCCGCGCCGTCGAACTCGACCCCGAGTACATGGCGGCCTACTCGGCGCTCGGCGAGATTTACTTCGCCCTCGCCATGCGCGCCAACGCCGAGAGCCGGAGCGACGCGGCGGCGCAGTTGACCGACCGCGCCATCGCCGAGTACCGGAAGATCGCCGAGCGGCGGCCCGACGACGTGACGGCGCTGCGCAGCATCGGCCTGATCGAGGCCGGCCGGAACAACCTTCAGTCGGCGGCCGACTACTACCGCCGCGTCCTCTCGATCCGGCCCGACGAGCCGGTGGCCGCCAACAACCTCGCCATGCTCTACGCCGACCACCAGATCGGCAACCCGGACGAGGCCATGCGGCTCGCGCAGGACGTGGTGCGCCGCTTCCCGAACAACCCCGGCTTCGCCGACACGCTCGGCTGGGTCTACCACCGCCGCGGCCTGCACGGCTCGGCCGTCGAGCAGTTGCAGAAGGCGGTCAGCGGCGCGTCGAAGGCCGGGGGCGACAACTCGCTCTACCGCTACCACCTCGGCGCGGCGCTCGCCGCCAAGGGCGACAAGCCGGCCGCCCGCCGCGAGTTGCAGAAGAGCCTCGAGCTGCTGGCCAAGGAGCAGCAGCGCCCCGTCAAACCCCCGACCCAGACCCCCGCCGACGAAGTGCGCCGCCTGATGGAAACGCTTTAGAGGGTTTTGGGTGTCAGTCGCCGGGTTGCCGGGGAAGACAATGTCTTAAACCAGCACCCGGTGACTGACACCCGGAACCCGCGAACGGAGTGAGCGATGAGTGTCGAATTCAGACAGCGGACGCCGGGCGAGTACGCGCGGCTGTTGTGGCGGAGGAAGTGGCTGATCGCGCTGCCGACCGTGGCGGTCGCCTTCGCCGTGGCCTGGGTCGTGTGGCGGCTGCCGAACACCTACGAGTCGCAGACGCTGCTGGTGGTACGCCCGGCGAGCATCTCGCCCTCGGTCATGCCGCAGCTCTCCGACAACGACCTCACCTTCCGCATCAACAACATCGGCCAGGAGGTCGTGAGCC
>DATMVI010000182.1:0-2025 GCA_035563275.1 Pyrinomonadaceae bacterium | reverse complement strand
ACGGAGTCGGGCACCGACCCGGCCCTGACCAGCTCCGCCATCGCCGACGGGACGGTGTTGACCAGCGTCACGGCCGCGCTCTGAGCGGGCGGCAGCTCCGGCAGGCTCAGGGCGCTGGCGGCGAGGATGACGGCCCCGCCCGAGGAGAGCGGCGCGAAGAGCTCGAAGACGGAGAGGTCGAAGCAGACCGAGGTCGAGGCCAGCACGCCCGACAGCTCCTCGGGGGTGAAGGAGTCGGCGGCCCAGCGTAGGAAGGAGGCGGTGCTGCGGTGCGCGATGGCGACGCCTTTCGGCCTCCCCGTCGAGCCCGACGTGTAGATCACGTAGGCGAGATTATCCGGCCTCGCCCCGCTGCGGAAGCCGTCGGCGCTGTGGCGCGCGATGTCATCCCGCTCCCCGTCGAGCGCGACGAGCCGCGCGCCGCTCTCGGGCACAGACGAGGCCAGTCCCGACTCGGTGACGAGCACGCGCGCGCGGCTGTCTTCGAGCATGAACGAAAGCCGCTCGCGCGGGTACTCCGGGTCGAGAGGGACGTAGGCGCCTCCGGCCTTGAGCACGCCGAGGATGGCCTCGACCAGCGCCGCCGAGCGGCTCAGGCAGATGCCGACCAAGACCTCCGGCCCGACGCCAAAAGACCGCAGGTAGCGGGCCAGTTGGTTCGAGCGCTCGTCGAGCTCGCGGTAGCTGAGGCGCTCGCCCCCGCAGGCGAGGGCCACGGCGTCGGGCGTGCGGCGTGCCTGCTCGCCGAAGAGCGAGTGGATGGTGTCGCCCCGCGGGTATTCGCGGGCCGTGTCGTTGAATTCGACCAGCAGCCGGCGGCGCTCCGCGTCGGTGAGCAGCGGCAGGCGCGAGAGAGGCAGCGACGGGTCGGCCGCGGCGCCGGCCAGCAGCGTCGCATAGTGGTCGGCCAGACGCTCGACGGCGGAGCGCTCGAAGAGGTCTGCGTTGTATTGCAGCGAGCAGGTGAGGCCGCCGTCCGCCTCGGTGATGGAGAGGATCAGGTCAAGCCTTGCCGCGGTGTGGACGGCGGGCAGGGCGGTTATTTGAAGTCCTTTGACTTCCAATGTCTCGGCCGGAGCGTTCTGGAGTGCGAGCATCACCTGAAAGAGCGGCGTGCGCGACAGGCTCCGCTCGGGCTGTAGCTCCTCGACGACACGCTCGAACGGAACCTCCTGATGCGCGTACGCCCCCAGACACACCTCCCTCGCCCGCCCGACCAACTCGCTGAAAGTCGGGTCTCCCGCGAGGTCAGTCCGCAGCACCAGCGTGTTGACGAAGAAGCCGATGAGCCCTTCGAGCTCGGCCCGCCCCCGCCCGGCCACCGGGGTGCCTACAGCCACGTCCTCGCGGCCCGTGTAGCGCGACAACAACGCTTGGAAACCTGCGAGCAAGACCATGAAGAGCGTCGCACCCTGCGCCCGCCCGGCGCCGCGCAGCCCCTCGGTCGCCTCGCGGCCGACGCGGAACGTGACGTGCCCGCCGCGGTAGGTCGGGGTGTCGGGGCGGGGGCGGGCGCCCGGCAACTCCAGCGCCGGCCCGAGATCGGCCAGTTGTCGCCGCCAATAACCGAGTTGAGATTCGAGCCTGTCGCCCGAAAGGTACTCCCGCTGCCAGACGGCGTAGTCGGCGTACTGCACGGGCAGTTCCGCCAAAGGCGACGGCTTGCCGGCCGCGAAGGCTTCGTAAAGTGTGGCGGCCTCGCGAATCAGCACGCCCAGAGACCACGCGTCCGAAGCGATGTGGTGCATCGTCAGCAGCAGCACGTGCTCATCTTCACTGAGCCGCAGGAGGCTCGCGCGCAGCAGCGGCCCGCGGCTCAGGTCGAAGGGGCGGCGCGCTTCCTCCGCCGCCAGCCGCGCGGCCTCGGCCTCGCGCCCCGGCTCGTCGAGCCCCGAGAGGTCTGTCACCTCCAGCTTGAGCGGGCAGTCCGGCAGGATGAGCTGGACGGGGCCGCCGTCGAGCGTGGCGAAGACGGTGCGCAGCACCTCGTGGCGGCGCACCACCTCCCCGAAGGCCCGCTCTAAA
>DATMVI010000181.1:0-2571 GCA_035563275.1 Pyrinomonadaceae bacterium | reverse complement strand
TGGCGGGCGCAAGGCGGAGATCGACGCGCTCATCATGCCCGGCGAGCTGACCGAGTTCTCGAAGCGCATAGTCGGTCAGGGCTTCGAGGTCTGGCAGACGCGCGTGGTGCGCACCGAGGAGCTTGAGGCGGGGCGCGTCGCCGCCGAGGTCGCGCTCAACGTCCGCGCGCTCGGCCGCGAACAGTCCGGCACGGCCGTCTTCGTCTTCTCCCGCACGCCCGCCGGCTGGAGGCTCTCGGACATCCAATTCTTCGAGGTAAGATGAAAGGCAGTAGACAGTAGACAGTAGTCAGTAGACAGTAGCGCTCCGCGTTATTGGTGCTGACGCCGGCGCGAACGGTTCGATAACGACTCTCTTTCTACTGACTACTGACTACTGACTACTGTCTACTTGATTTTATGCTTGAACCGGCCGAGATCGAGCGGCGCGCGGCGCGCGTGAAGCTGTTGCTGCTGGACTGCGACGGCGTGCTGACGGACGGGCGCATCACGCTCGTCGAGGGCGGCGCCGAGGAGAAGAGTTTTCACACGCGCGACGGGCACGGCCTCGTCCTGCTCCACCGCGCGGGCCTGCGCTCGGGCATCATCTCGGGGCGCACCTCGCAGGCCGTCGAGCGGCGCGCGCACGACCTCGGCATCGCCTTCGTGCGGCAGGGCGCTTTCAACAAGGTCGAGGTCTTCGAGGACGTTCTGGGCGCGGCCGACGTGGAGGAGTCGGAGGTCTGCTTCGTCGGCGACGACGTGGTGGACATCCCGCTGATGCGCCGCGCGGGGCTGGCGGCGGCCGTCGCCGACGCGACCGCCGAGACGCGCGCCGCCGCCCACCACGTCACCCAACTGCCCGGCGGCTTCGGGGCCGTCCGCGAAATCTGCGAACTCATCCTCAAGGCGCAGGGGCGCTGGGACGAGTTGATGAAACGCTACCTCGGCTGAAGACTAAAAAGTTTCGAGTCCCGAGGTTCAGGCTAAAGATAACCTCTTAACGGGGCCGCGGGCGGCGACGAACGGGTTGAGTGACTTTAACGTCAACCCGCTCGCCGCCGCCCGCGGCCCTGTTCTTTAACCCGAAACCCGCAACCCGAAACTTTTTCTACTTCCGCCCGGCCCGCGCCTTTCTCGCCTTGCCGGGCTTGGCCGGCTTGCGGCGGGTCGCGCCCGCGTCTTCGGCCGCCGTGCCGGGGTCGCCGTAGTGCTGGCGGCAGAGTTCGAGGAAGGTCTGGCAGGGGGGCGAGAGGTAGCCGCCGCTCAGGCGCGCCACGCCCATCTCCCAGTTGATGCGCGCGCCCTCGATCCACCAGCGCACCAGCCGCCCGCGCTCCACGTCCTCGCGCGCCGTCGAGAACGGAACGATGCCGACGCCCATGTCGGCCGCCACCATGTTCTTGATGGCCGCCTGCCGGCTCAGCTCCATCACCACCTTCGGCCGCAGCCCCGCGTGGGCGAAGAACTCGTCGATCAGCCGCCGCGTGTTGCCGCCGCGCTCGCCGAGGATGAGCTTCTCCTGCGCCAGCGCGAAGGCGCTGATGACGCGCTGCGCGGCGAGCGGGTGGCGCGGGCTGGCGATGGCGACGAGCTGGTCGCGGCTGAGCAGCTCCGTCTCGACGTTGCGCGCCTCGACGGGGAGCGAGACGAAGGCCACGTCGATCTCGCCGGCCACGAGCTTCTTCACCAACTCCTCGCTCGTCCCCGACGTGACCGACACCTCGGCCTGCGGGAAGACTTTTCTCAGGCGCTTCAGGATGAGCGGCAGCGCGTCGGCGCTGACCATCCCCGACGCGCTCCCCAGACGCAGCCGCCCGTGCTCGGCCCCGGCCAGCGAAGCCAGCTCGGCCAGCGCCGCGTCGTGCTCGTGCAGGATGAAACGCGCGCGCCCGAGCAGGAGGTCGCCGGCCTCGGTCAGCAGCACGCGGCGCGGCGTGCGGATGAAGAGCGGGATGCCGACCTCCTGTTCGAGCTGGCGAATCTGCATGCTGATGGCCGCCTGCGTGACGTGGACGCGCTGCGCGGCGGCCGTGAACGTGCGCGTCTCGGCGATGGCCACGAAGGCCCTCAGTTGGCGTATCTCCATCGAAGCTCCAAAGAAGTAGACGGTAGTCGGTAGACAGTAGTCGGTAGGAAGACCCTCGGCGGCGCACCGTTCGGGCGTCGGCGCCGGCCGTCGCGGCGCGGGGCGCTACCGGCTACTGATTACTTCGCCTCATCAGCAATGGTTATCGGCAAAATAAAATCTTTTAGTTTTGATTATACGCAGGCCGCCGCTAGAATTGCATCATAATTTTTCCGGGGCGGGCCGCCGGGCGCGGCCGGCCGATGCGTTTCCCCCTTATGAAATCGAGGCGAACAGAGGGCAAGCTCCAGCCGCCGCGGCCGGCGGCGCTGCGCGCGCCGGCTCTCGTCGTCGGCGTGGACGGCGGCGGCACGAAGACGAGGGCGGTGGTGGCCACCAACCTCGGGCACGAAATCCTCGGCGAGGGCGCGGCCGGGCCCTCGAACCCGCTGCGCGTCGGCGTGGCGGAGGGCGCGGCGGCGGTGCGCGAAGCCGTCGAGCGCGCGTGCGCGGCCGCCGGCGTC
>DATMVI010000180.1:0-2363 GCA_035563275.1 Pyrinomonadaceae bacterium | reverse complement strand
ACGACGTAGCGCTCGCCCGGATGGAGCGTCTTGCGGTGGATGGCGCCGAAGGAGGAGAGCAGGAGCACGCCCGTCCCCGACACTTGCAGGACGAAGAGCCCCTCGCCGCCGAAGAAGGACTTGGCGCCGCCCCAGCGCGTGTCCACCGAGAGGCCCGCGTCGCCCGCGAGGTAGGAACTCGACTGGACGAAGAAGTGCTGGCCCGTCATCTCCAGCGCGGCGATGTCGCCGGGGCCGCCCGGCGCGAACGTCACCTCGCCGGGGCCCCCGCGCGCCGTGAACGTCGAGACGAAGGCCGACTCCCCGCCGACCGCGCGCTTCAGCGCCCCGAAGACGCCGCCCTTCATCTGCGACTGCAACTCGACGTTCGCCGACATCGAGACCATCGCGCCCGCCTCGGCCTGTATGGACTGCTCGGCCGCGAGCCGGACGACGGCCAGCGAGAAGGAGGGCTGGTGCAGGATCTCGTAGGTGTAGCCGCGCCCCTGCCCGCGCGCGTCCTCGTCGAGGTGGATGCCGCGCGCGCCCGGCTGCGCGCCGTAGTCGGGTTGAGGGGCGCCGTAATTCGCCTGCGGCGGGGTGGCCGGGGGCGCGCCGGCCTCGCCGACGCGGTTGCCGCACGCCCCGCAGAACTGCGCGCCGGGCAGCAGCCCCGCGCCGCATCTCGGACAGTTCATACGATGACTCCTTCCGATTTTTCGATGATGTGGCCGACGGCCTCCTCCGGCGTCTCGGCGAAGGTGAGCCAGCGCGCGTCCGACTCGCTGACGACGAGGTGCCGGCGGAAGGCTTCGACGACCGGCGGCCAGCAGCCCCCGAGCAGGACGAGCGGGCGCGGCGCGATGACGCCGGTCTGGAGTTTGTTCCAGACGAGCGACAGCTCCGTGACCGTGCCCGCGCCGCCGCGGATGGCGACGAAGCCGACCGAGCGCATGATGAGGTTTTGCAGCCGCTCGTAGAAGTGCGCGGTGGCGACCTTGTCGGTCAGGTAGCGGTTCGGCTCGGCCTTGAACTGGTTCATCACGATGCCGAGCACGCGCCCGCCGCGCTCGCGCGCCCCGCGGCTCGCGGCCTCCATCACGCCGAGGTAGCCGCCCGTGCAGATGGTGAAGCCGGCCTCGGCCAGAAGCTGCCCCACGCGCCGCGCCTGCCCGTACTCCTCGGTCTCCTCCCCGCACTTCGAGCCGCCGAAGATGGTGACGATCTTTTCCATAAAAAAGCCGTGAATCGTTATTCGCGCGGCCGTCAACCGTGAGCCTCGTTCGGCCGTGACTCGCGGTTGACGAGGCGCGTCTTACGGTCTCAACCTGTACAGCATGCGCGGGAACGGGATGGTCTCGCGGATGTGTTCGAGGCCGCACATCCACGCGACGCAGCGCTCGATGCCCATGCCGAAGCCCGCGTGCGGGACGCTGCCGTAGCGGCGCAAGTCCAGATACCACTCGAACGCCTCGCGCGGCAGGTCGTGCTCGCGGAGCTGGCCTTCGAGGAATTCGAGCGAGGTGGCGCGCTCGCCGCCGCCGACGACCTCGCCGTAGCCCTCGGGCGCGAGCACGTCGGCGCCCAGCGCCAGCTCCGGCCGCTCCGGGTCGCGCTTCATGTAGAAGGCTTTGACGGCGGCCGGGTAGCGGTGAACCATCACCGGCTTCTCGAAGCGGCTCGAAATGTAAGTCTCGTCGGGCGAGCCGAAGTCGCCGCCCCACTCGAAGCGCGTTTCGAGTTCGCCGCGCTCGTGCCCCTCGTGCAGGATGCGGACGGCGTCGTCGTAGTGGACGCGCGGGAACGGCGGCGTGACGGCTTCGAGCTTCGAGGTGTCGCGCTCCAGAACCTTCAGCTCCTCCCCGCGCTCGTCGAGCACGCGCGCGGCGATGGCCGAGAGGAAGCGTTCGCTCAAGTCCATCACGTCGTCGAGCGTGGCGTAGGCCATCTCCGGCTCGACCATCCAGAACTCGGTCAGGTGGCGGCGCGTCTTCGAGCGCTCGGCGCGGAAGGTCGGGCCGAAGCAGTAGACGCGGCCGAAGGCCGCGGCCGTCGCCTCGTTGTAGAGCTGGCCCGACTGCGAGAGGTACGCCTTGTCGTCGTCGAAGTAATCGACCTCGAAGAGCGTGGTCGTGCCCTCGCAGGCGGCGGGCGTCAGGATGGGCGTGTCGCAGAGGACGAAGCCGTCGCGGTTGAGGAAGTCGCGGACGGCGTTGACGACGGTGTGGCGCACGAGCAGGATCGCGTGCTGGCGGCGCGAGCGCAGCCAGAGGTGGCGGTGATCCATCAGGAACTCGGTGCCGTGCTCCTTCGGCGTGATCGGGTAGCCCTCGGCCGGCTGCACGACCTCGGCCTCTTTCACGTCCACCTCGAAGCCGCCGGGC
>DATMVI010000179.1:0-8975 GCA_035563275.1 Pyrinomonadaceae bacterium | reverse complement strand
CGCGACCAAGAACCGCTTCGGCGCGGCCAACGAGCTCGGCGTCTTCGAGATGACGGGCGAGGGGCTCGTCCCGGTCGCGAACCCTTCGGAGATGTTTTTGCAGGAGCGGCCGCAGGGCGTGGCCGGCTCGGTCGTGACGGCGTGCATGGAGGGGACGCGGCCCGTGCTGGTCGAAGTGCAGGCGCTCGTCGCCGGGTCGAAGTACGGGACGGGGCGGAGGATGGCGCAGGGGCTCGACGCCAACCGCGTCGCGCTGATGATCGCGATGCTGGAGAAGCGCCTCGGCTTCCACCTCATCGGCGACGACGTTTTCGTCAACGTCGCGGGCGGCCTCGAAGTGGACGAGCCGGCCGCAGACCTCGGCGTGGTGACGGCCATCGCGTCCTCGTTCAAGAACAGGCCCGTAGACCCGCACACGGCCGTCTTCGGCGAGGTGGGGTTGACGGGCGAGGTGCGCGGCGCGTTGCAGGCGCAGTCGCGCGCCCGCGAGGCGCAGGCCCTCGGCTTCAAGCGCATCATCCTCCCGGCCTCGAACACCGCCGGGCTGGAGAGACTTTTAGGCGTCCGCGCCGTCGGCGTCCGCTCGGTCGAAGAGGCTCTGGACGAACTGTTTTAAGAAAGGCGCCGGGCGCCGGGCTTCAGACGACCCGCTTTCCCGCGACCCGCCACCCGGCGCCGGGTTCTAAAGTTTATGTACGTTCACGTCGTTCACGATCTGGGGCAGGAAGATTTGGTCAGGCCGTACGCGCCGCTGACGGCCGTCTGCGGGCGGGAGCTGAAGTCGGCGCACGAGGTCGCGCGGCCGGAGTCGGACGGCGACTTCTGCGAGGGCTGTCTCTCGTGGACGAAGCGGAACCGCTACCAGAATTTCCGCTGCGCCGTCGAGATGCGGCCGCGCTGAGCGGGACGGGCGCGTCGGCGAAGCTTTTCGTGACGGGGGCGTTACAGCCGTGTTATAGTCCTCGCCGTCATGCGCACGAATACCGCACTCATCCGCATCGTCTTCGCGGGCGTCCTCATCGCGGCGGGGTACGTGCTCGACCCCGTCGGCGCGAAGTACGCCACGGGGAGTCCGCCGGGGGGCGTGCATCTTTTCGGCATCCCGACCCCGTACGTCTCCGCCCTGCTCGCCGCGCTCATCGCCGGGGCCATCATCCTCTTCGAGATGCGCATCCAGCAGGCGTCTTTGAAGACGCTCATCGGCGCGGCGGTCGGCTCGATCCTCGGCATCATCGGCGGCGTCCTCATCGGCTTCCTCATCAGCTATCAGGACTCCATCGCCGTGCACGGCAGCACGAAGGCGTTCCTGACGCTGCTGCTCGTCTTCCTGATGGCCTACATCGGGCTGATGGTCGGCGCGGCCAAAGGCGACTACCTCGACCTCTCGGCCCTCGGCGGCATCTTCAGCGACAAGGCGACGCGCCACGACGTGAAAATCCTCGACACCTCGGTCATCATCGACGGCCGCATCGCCGACGTGGCCGAGACCGGCTTCCTCTCCGGCACCATCGTCATCCCGCAGTTCATCCTGCGCGAGCTGCAACAGGTGGCCGACTCGCCCGACTCCTCGAAGCGCCAGCGCGGCCGGCGCGGCCTCGACATGCTCAACCGCCTACAGTCGAACCCCTCGCTCGACATACAGGTCGTGGACACGGACTACCCGGCCGTCAAGGAGGTTGACCTCAAGCTGCTCGAACTCTCGAAGCAGCTCGACGGCGTCGTCGTCACCAACGACTTCAACCTCAACAAGGTGGCGCAGCTCCACGGCATCCAAGTCCTCAACATCAACGAGCTGGCCAACTCCCTCAAGCCCGTCGTGCTGCCCGGCGAGGCGATGCGCGTCTTCATCCTCAAAGAGGGCAAGGAGTACAATCAGGGCGTCGCCTACCTCGACGACGGGACGATGGTGGTCGTGGACAACGCGCGCCGCATGATCGGCAAAAACGCCGACATCGCGGTGACGAGCGTGCTGCAAACGACGGCCGGCAAGATGATCTTCGGGCGGCTGTGGGAGGACGCCGAGAACGGCGCGCAGGGCGGCGAGCGCGTCGCCAGCGCGGGCGGCCCGCGCCGCTCCTTCCAGCAGCGCGGCGAGCAGCAGCAGCAGCGCTCCTCGCAGCCCGCGCCCGTCCGCCACGGCGAGTCGGTTGAACAGTAAAGGCAGTCCGGGGTCTGAAGCCCGGAGTCGAAGACAATCGCCTTCTGCTTTCGACTCCGGACTCCAGACCCCGAGCCCGGTTTATGAACGTCGCGATTATCGCCGCCGGCGGGCGGGGGGAGCGGATGGGCGGCGGGCCGGCCAAGCAGTTTCGTGAAGTTTCAGGCACCCCCATCATCATTCACACGCTCAGCAGGTTCGAGCAGTGCGCCGGCGTCGCCGAGGCCGTGGCTGTCGTGCCGGCCGGCTCCGAAGACGAACTGCTCGCGCTGGCCGCCGCGCACGGCTTGAAGAAGCTGAGGCGCGCGGTCGCCGGCGGCGCGACGCGCGCCGAGTCGGTCTGGCGCGGCCTCCGGGCCGTGGACGCTTCGGCCCGCGTCGTCGCCGTCCACGACGCCGTCCGCCCCTTCGTCACGCCCGAGGAGATTGACAGCGTCGTCGCGGAGGCCGAGCGGCACGGCGCGGCCATCCTCGCCGCGCGCGCCGTGGACACCGTCAAGGAGGCCGAGGGCGGCCGCGTCCTGCGCACGCTCGAACGCCCCCGCCTCTGGCACGCGCAGACGCCGCAGTGCTTCCGGCACGAGCTGCTCCGCGAAGCCTACGAGCGCGCGCTCGCCGACGGCCTCGACGCGACCGACGACAGCGCCCTCGTCGAGCGTCTGGGCGCCGCCGTCCGCATCGTCGAAGGCTCCGCGCGCAACATCAAGATCACCAGCCCCCAAGACTTCGCGCTCGCGGAAGTAATGATGAAAAGAAGTGGACAGTAGACGGCGGTCAGCAGACGGCAGGCTCGGCGTGGCTCCCGCCGACGTTGACACACGGATGTCTCGCCGCCGAAGGGTTTTTCTACTGACTACCGTCTACTGACCGCTGTCCACCGCTTTATGTTTCGGATCGGCATCGGCCACGACACGCACCGGCTGAGCGAGGGGCGGCCGCTGATTCTGGGCGGCGTGCGGGTGGAGTCCGGGCGCGGGGCCGAGGGCCACTCGGACGCGGACGCCCTGACGCACGCCGTCACAGACGCCGTGCTCGGCGCGATGTGCGAGGGCGACCTCGGCGTCTACTTCCCCGACGGCGACCCGCGCTGGAAGGGGGCCGACAGCCTGCAACTGCTCGCGCGCGTGATGTGGCTCGCCAAGGAGCGCGGCTTCCGCGTCGTCAACGTGGACGCCACCGTGATGCTCGAACGCCCGAAGCTGCGCCCCCACGTCGAGGAGATGCGCGCGCGCCTCGCCGGCGTGCTCGGCGTCGAACTCGAACAGGTCAGCGTCAAGGCCAAGACCGGCGAGGGCCTCGACGCCGTCGGCGAGTGGCGCGCCGTCGCCGCGCAGGCCGTCGTCCTGCTCGAACGCGTCTGAGGGCTCAGGGGCCGCCCGTTAACAAAGGTCGGAGGGGGATTTTCGATGGCGCGCATCCTACTGGCCGCGGCCTGCCTGCTCTTGTTGACGCCGGCCCGCGCGGCCGCCGCGCAGCAGCCCGCTGCCGCCGCGACGCCGGAACTCGCCGAGGCCGACCGGCTCGGCGCGCAGGTGGCCGAACTCTACGGGCGGCGCAGGTTCGACGACGCGCTCCCGCTCGCCGAGCGCGCCCTCGCGCTGCGCGAGAAGGCGCTGGGGCCGGATCACGTCTTGGTCGGCGACGCCCTCGGCAACGTGGCCGAGCTGCTCTACATGAAGCGCGAACACAAAAAGGCCGAGGCCGCGCTCCGGAGGCAGTTGGCGGTTTACGAAAAGTCGCCGGGGGCCGGGCCGCGCGCGGCCGGCGCGATGGGCCGCCTCGTCTGCCTGCTCAACGACCGCGAGCGCTGGGACGAACTGCTCGACGCGCAGGTGCGACTCTTCAAGCTCGACAACGGTTTCGACTTCGACCCTTCGATGACCACACGGCCGGAGAAGAATCAGGCGCGCGGCGGTCTCATCTCGGGGCGGGTGAAAGCCTCGCCCGCGCCGCGGTACCCGGCGGCGGCGAGGGACGCGCGCGTCACCGGCGCGGTGGTGATGAAAGTCACCGTGGCCGAGGCGGGCAACGTGGCCGCGGTGAAGGCCCTGTGCGGGCCGCCGCAGTTAACCCGGAGCGCGGTCGAGGCCGCCTCGCAGGCGCGGTACGAGCCGCTGGTCGTCGGCGGCAGGGCCGTGCCGTTCACCGGCGTCGTCATCTACCGCTACACTCTCCGATGAGGCCGCAGGGGGTCATCCGGCACAAGCGGGACGGGCGCGAGCTGTCGCGCGACGAGATCGCGTACTTCGTGCGCGGCGTCGTCGGCGGCGCGTGGGCCGACTATCAGGCGTCGGCGCTTCTGATGGCCGTCTTCCTCAACGGCATGACGGAGGCCGAGCAGCAGGCGCTCACCGAGGAGATGCTGCGCTCGGGCGAGCTGCTCGACTTCTCCGACCTGCCTCTGCCGAAAGCCGACAAGCACTCGACGGGCGGCGTCGGCGACAAGACTTCGCTCATCCTCGCGCCGCTGGCGGCCGCCTGCGGCGTGGCCGTGCCGATGGTCTCGGGGCGCGGTCTGGGCCACACCGGCGGCACGCTCGACAAGCTCGAAGCCATCCCCGGCTACCGCGTCCGCCTCGAGCTGCCCGAGTTCCGGCGCGTGCTCGGCCGGGTGGGCTTCGCGATGATGGGGCAGACCTCGACCATCGCCCCGGCCGACAGGAAAATCTACGCGCTGCGCGACGCGACCGAGACGGTCGAGTGCGTCCCGCTCATCGTCGCCTCGATCATGTCGAAGAAGCTGGCCGCCGGCCTCGACGCGCTCGTGCTCGACGTGAAGACCGGCACGGGCGCATTCATGCGCGACGAGGCGCGCTCGCGCGAGCTGGCCCGCGCCCTCGTCCGCACCGGCAACCGCTTCGGCGTCAGGACCGAGGCGCTCATCACCGACATGAACCAGCCGCTCGGCGAAGCGGTCGGCCACGGCCTCGAAGTCGCGGAGTGCGTCCGCGTCATGCGCGGCGAGGTCACGGACGCGACGCGCCCCGTCCGCGACCTCTCGGTCGAGCTGGCGGCGCGCATGGTGGCTCTGGGGGGCGCGGCCGCCTCGCTCGAAGAGGCCCGCGGAGGCGTCACGCGCGCGCTCGAATCGGGCGCGGCGCTCGAACTCTTCCGGCGCAACGTCGAGGCGCAGGGCGGCGACCCGCGCGTCTGCGACGAGCCGGGGCGTTTGCTGGATTTGACGCTGCGCGAAGTCAGAGTAGAATCGCCGCGCGCGGGCTACGTGGCGGGCGTGGACGCGGCCGAAATCGGGCGCGCTCTGGCCGGCATCGGCGGCGGCCGCGCGCGCATCGAAGACGAGGTGGACGCCGCGGTCGGCTACCTCGCGCGGGCGAAAATCGGCGACGCCGTGAAGGCCGGCGACGCGCTCGGCCTGCTCCTGTGCCGCGACGGCGCGGGCGGGGAGGCGGCGGCCGCGCGCATCGCGGCGGCCTACGAGGTCGGCGCGGAGCGGCGCGCGCCCGCCCCCGAACTCATCAGGGAAGTCATCACCCAATGAAGTTGCGACTCCTGCTTTCGCTGGTTTTGGTGTGCGCGCTCGCGGCCTCGGGCGCGTCGTGCCGACAGGACGGGCGCGCGGCCGACGAGCGGGGTAAAATCCACGTCGGCATCGTCTTCGACATCGGCGGCAAGGACGACCGCTCCTTCAACGCGGCCGCGTGGGAGGGCGTCAAGCGCGCCGCGAAAGATTTCCCCATCGTCCTGCGCGACGTGGAGCCGGGCAACCCGACCTCGATCGAGCCGGCCATGCGCGCCTTCGCCGAGCGCAACTACGACCTCATCATCGGCGTCGGCTTCGCGCAGGCCCCGATCATGGAGGTGGTGGCGAAGGACTACCCGAACATCAACTTCGCCATCGTGGACGGCGCGAGCCAACTGCCCAACGTCGCCTCGCTCGTCTTCAAGGAGCATCAGGGCTCCTACCTCGTCGGCATGATCGCGGCGCGCGCCTCCCGGACGGGCACCATCGGCTTCATCGGCGGCATGGACATCCCGCTCATCCACCGCTTCGCGAAGGGCTACGAGGAGGGCGCGAAGGCGGTCAACCCGCAGGTTCGCGTCATCAACAACTACGTCGGCGTGACGGACGCGGCGTGGAACAACCCCGGCAAGGGCAAGGAGCTGGCGCTCTCGCAGATCGGCAAGGGGGCCGACGTGCTCTTTACGGCCGCGGGCAACTCCGGCCTCGGGGCCTTCGACGCCGTCGAGCAGGCGGGCCGCGACGAGGCGGGCCGCGCGCGCCGCTTCGTCATCGGCGTGGACTCGAACCAGAACATGGTCAAGCCCGGCTTCGTCCTGACCAGCATGGTCAAGCGCGTGGACAACGCCGTCTACCAGACGGTCGAGGACGTGGTCAACGGCCGCTTCAAAGGCGGCTTCCACGTCTTCGGCCTCCAAGAGGACGGCGTCGCCTACGCCCTCGACGAGTACAACCGCGCGCTCATCCCCGCCGACGTGCTCCGGGAGGTCGAGGCCGCGAAACAGAAGATCATCAGCGGCGAGATCGAAGTCACCGACGCGATGGCGAACTGAAGCGGGCGCCCGACGCCCGGCACCCTTTCATGCTCGAACTGAGAGACATCACCAAGCGCTTCGGCGACGTGCTCGCCAACGACCACATCAACATCGTCGTCAGAACCGGGACGATTCACGCCATCGTCGGCGAGAACGGGGCGGGGAAGTCCACCGCCATGCGGATCGCCTACGGCTTCTACGCGGCCGACTCGGGCGAGATTCTGGTGGACGGCGAGGCGAGGCGCGTCTCGACGCCGCACGACGCCATCGCGCTCGGCATCGGGATGGTGCACCAGCACTTCATGCTGGTGGACACGATGACCGTGGCCGAGAACATCGTGCTCGGCGCGGAGCCGGGGTCGGCCGCCGCCGTGGACACGCGCCGCGCCGCCGAAGAGATTCGCCGCCTCTCCGACGAGTTCCGCCTCTCCGTCGACCCGCACGCGCTCGTCGAGACGCTCTCGGTCGGGCAGCAGCAGCGCGTCGAGCTTTTGAAGGCCCTCTACCGCCGCGCCAACATCCTCATCCTCGACGAGCCGACGGCCGTGCTCACCCCGCAGGAGGTCGAAGAGTTCTTCGGCATCCTGCGGCGGATGCGCGAGCAGGGCAAGACGGTCGTCATCATCACGCACAAGCTCTCCGAGGTCTTGGCCATCTCGGACGAGGTGACGGTGATGCGCGACGGCCGCGTCGTCGGCCGCGTCGAGACCGCGGGGACGAGCGCGGCCGAGTTGGCCCGCATGATGGTCGGGCGCGACGTGCTGCTGCGGGTCGAGAAGCCGGAGGCGCGGCCCGGCGCGACCGTCCTGAGCGTCAGCCGCCTGACGGTGACGGCGGGCGGCGGCGAGCGCGGCCTGCGCGACGTTTCTTTCGAGGTGCGCGCGGGCGAGATCGTCGGCGTGGCCGGCGTCGAGGGCAACGGGCAGACGGAGCTGATCGAGGCGCTGGCGGGCCTCGTGCCGGCCCCGCGCGTGAGCGGGCGCGTCGAGTTCGACGGGCGCGACGTGACGCGGGCCGGGGCGCGCGAGCGCCGCGAGGTGGGCATCGCTCACATCCCCGAAGACCGCCACCGCCGCGGCCTCATTCTGGACTTCGATCTGGCCGAGAACTCGATCCTCGGCGTCCACTACCGGCGGCCCGCCGTCTCGCACGCGCCGCTGCTTGACCTCGGCGGCATCCGCGCCCGCGCGCTCGAAGTGATCCGCGACTTCGACGTGCGCCCGGCCAACCCGGACCTCCCGGCCCGCGCTCTCTCGGGCGGCAACCAGCAGAAGCTCATCATCGGCCGCGAGTTCGAGCTGCGGCCCAAGCTGCTGCTCGTCTCCCAGCCGACGCGCGGCGTCGACATCGGGGCCATCGAGTTCATCCACCGCAAGCTCGTCGCCCTCCGGGACGAGGGCTGCGCCGTCCTGCTCGTCTCGGCCGAACTCGAAGAGGTCACCTCCTTAGCCGACCGCCTGCTCGTCATCTACCACGGCCGCATCGTCGGCGAGGTCGACCCGCGGGCCTCGACCCACGAGGAGATCGGCATGATGATGACCGGGGGGAAGGGAAGTAGCCGGTAGCCGGTAGCCGGTAGCGCTCCGCGCCGAGGATGCTGACGCTGAAACTCTGACGGCTCGACACCGAAGGTCTTCTACCGGCTACCGGCTACTTGAATCTTATGCATCTTCTCCGCCAACTCGCCTTCCCGCTGCTGGCCGTCGCCGCCGCGTTCTTCGTCGGCGGCATCGTCGTGCTTCTCATCGGCGACGACCCTTTCGAGACCTACGCGCTGCTGATCGGGAGCGCGCTGTCGTGGCCGGACGGCATCGGGCGGACGCTCTTCTACGCGACGCCGCTCATCTTCACGGGCCTCGCCGTGGCCGTCGCCTTCCGCTGCGGGCTCCTGAACATCGGGGCCGAGGGGCAGCTCTACGTGGCCGCCTTCGCGGCCGCGTGGGTCGGCATCAAGTTCGGCGGGACGGTCTTCGGCGAGGGCGAGAAGGCCATCAACTACGCGTGGGCGAGTCTGCCGGCCGTGCTGCTCGCGCCCCTGTGCGTGCTGACGGCGGCGGCGGTCGGGGCGGCGTGGGGCGCGGTCCCCGGTTATCTGAAGGCGAAGTTCGGCGCGCACGAAGTGATCACGACGATCATGCTGAACTTCATCGCCGTGGCGCTCTGTAGCTACTTCACGCAGTACCACTTCAAAGCGCCGGGCGACCCCATCTTGCAGACCGTGCCCATCGGCGACGCGGCCCACATCCCGCGCCTCGGGAGCTTCATCCCCGGCTTGCCCGAGCGCATCCCGGTCAGCGTCGCC
>DATMVI010000178.1:0-7047 GCA_035563275.1 Pyrinomonadaceae bacterium | reverse complement strand
CGACGGCACGCCCGCCGCGCTGAACTCGCCCGCGCGGCGGCCGCAAACCCCGCAACCAGACCGACGCGCCCCGCGAAGCCTCCACGTCGGAGGCGGCCCCGGCGGCGCGGCGGTCTCACCCCTCGACCTCTTGCCCAATCTCACGGCGCACGGCGACTTGCTTCACAAATTATCTGAACACTTGATTCAGTTTGGCTGACAAATTCGCCTGTACCGAGGGGGCCTCCCGCTCCCCCCGCGTCTTCTGATCCCACCCGGAGGCAAGGAGTGTGGCGATGTCCGTGTTAAAGATTCACCTGTTCGGCAAGTTCTGCGTCAGCCGGGGCGGGCGGCCCGCCGACGGCTTCGACGCGCACAAGGAGCAGGAACTCCTCAGCTACCTCCTGCTCCGCCGCAACCGCCCGCACGCGCGCGAGGCGCTGGCCGGCCTGCTCTGGGGCGACGTGCCGACCGAGAAGTCGAAGAAGTATTTGCGGCAGGCGCTCTGGCACGTGCAGGCGGCGCTCGACGCGCGGCCCGAGGGCGGGGCGGTCGGCGTGCTCGCCGTCGAGCACGACTGGGTGCAGCTCGACGCCGGCCCCGGCGTGTGGCTCGACGTGGAGGTCTTCGAGCGCGCCTTCATGAGCGTCCACGACAGCCGCGGGGCCGAGCTCGACGCGCCCAGCTTCGGCGCGCTTCAGGAGGCCGTCGCCCTCTACCGCGGCGACCTGCTCGAAGGCTGGTATCAGGACTGGTGCCTGTTCGAGCGCGAGCGCTTGCAGAACATGTACCTCGTGATGCTCGACAAGCTGATGTGCTACTGCGAGGCCCACCGTAAGTTCGAGCTGGGGCTGCTCTACGGCGCGGCCGTCCTGCGCCACGACCGCGCGCACGAGCGGACGCACCGCCAACTGATGAGCCTGCAATACCTCGCCGGCGACCGGACGGCGGCGCTCAGGCAGTTCGAGCGCTGCGCCGCGGCGCTCGAAGAGGAGCTGGGCGTCAAGCCCGACCGGCTGACCGACGCGCTCTACCAAAGGATTCGCGCCGACCACGCCGCGCCGCCCGCGCCGGCCCCCGCGCCCACGGCCGAGGCCGCCCCCGTCACGCTCGCCGACCTGCTCCGCCACCTCAAACAAATCCAGACCGTGCTCTCCGAACTCCAGAGCCGCCGCCAGAAAGACCCCGCGAATTAGAACCGTCGGAGGCCCGGCCGCGAGGCGGGGCGTCTCAAGGTTTAAAAGGCGAGAGGCAGGGGTGGAGGACGAAGGCCGCCGTGGCCCTCGTCCTCCACTTCTGCCTTTTTGCGCTTCGACTTACCTGAGACGCCCCGGCCTCGCGGCCGGGCCTCCGCTTTTGAAAGTCGGCGGGCAGACGCCGGGCAGACGCTCGGCCGCCGCCCCGTCTGTTATACACCGCGGGCGCGTTCGACCTGTCGCCCTCGGCCCGCGACCGCCGCGGTGCCGGGGCGCGCTCGCTCGCCGGGGAAGGAACCCAAACGGGACGGCACTCCTTTGTCTGAGCCGAGTGTGCACTCGTTCATCATCAAGCTGCGGTTTGAAAAACCCCGCGGGGAGGCAGGCCCGACCGTCTGGCACGGCTACATCACGCACGTGCCCGGCGGCGAGCGCAGCTACCTGAAGGATTTGGACGGGGTCGCAGCCTTCATCACGCCTTACCTCGAAGCGGGCGGCGTGAGGCTCGGGCTGTGGTGGCGCGCGTCGCGCTGGCTGAAGAGTTTGGGCGCGCGCGGGGCCGCGCCCGTTAAAGGGCCGCCGGCGGGAGGCTAGACAGGGGTGGCGACATTCCCGGCAATCGCGGCGACGGGGCTGGCCGTCGTCGGCCTGCTCAAGGACGCCAGCGCCGGCACGGAGTTCTCCGACCTGCGCTTCGAGCTGTATCAGGCGGCCGACTTCAACTCCGGCAGTCAGATGACCGAGGGGCTTTCGGTCTACGCCTACCGCGTCTCGGTCAACACGGCGCGGCGCAACATGCCGCCGACGGTGGGGCCGGACGGCCGGCGCTACCGCGCGCCTCTGCCGCTCGACCTCCACTTCCTGCTCTCGCCGTGGGCGAAGAGCGCCGTGCGCCAGTTGCGCATCCTCGGCTGGGCGATGCGCGAGTTGCAGAACGTGCCGATCCTGCCGGCCGGGCTGCTCAACCACTACGGGCCGGAGCACGACACGTTCCGCCCCAGCGAGGCCGTCGAGCTGATCTGCGAGCCGCTCACGATACAGGACACCAACGCCGTCCTCGAAGCCGTCAAGCACGCGCAGCCGCTCTCCGTCCCTTACGTCGCGCGCATGGTGCTCATCGAGTCGGCCGTGCCGCTCGACGAGGGCGGGCCGGTGCAGACGCGCGAGTTCGACTACGCGAAGGTGGAGGCGCGATGACGACGACCTTCAAAGTCATCGAGCGGCAGACGCTCACGGCCCCGCTCGGCCTGCGCTTCCGCGACGCGGCCACCGGCGCTTCGGTCGCCTCGGGGCTGCGCGTCGCCGTCTACCCGGCCGCCAACCCTTCGCGCCGCACGCCCGCTTTCGTCAACGGCTCGGGCGTCTACGTCGCGCACCACGCCGCGGGCCTCGGCGCGGCCGAATCGGGCGCGGGCGACGAGAGCTTCTGGGCCGCGCCGCCCGCCCGGCTGCCCTTCACCGTCGAGGTCTCGGACGACGAGCGCCGCTACCTGCCTTACAGGTTCCAGACCACCCTGCCGGCGCGCGGGCTCCACCGCTGGACGTGGCCGCTCGCCGACGCCGCCTCGCGCGCGCCCTCGGAGCCGGCCCAAGCCTTCGCCGACGACTTCGACGACGCCGCGCGCGCCGACGCGTGGAAACTCGGCACGCTCAACACGCCGCCCAACGTCTTCGACGAGGGCGTGGCGGTCGTCGAGCAGGGCGGGCGGCTCGAAATCACGCCGCGCGACGTGGGCGGCAAAAACTACAACGGCTACGTCTCGGTCGCGGGCTGGAACCTGTCGGACGCGCGCGCCTCGGTCGAGGTCGCCGGGGCCGCCGACGGCGCGGCGCAGACCTTCTTCACGCTCGCGGCGGACTCGAACAACTGGTTCCGCTTCCTCGTCGAGTCGGGCCGGCTCAACTTTCAGGCGCGCGCCGCGGGGGCCGAGTCCTCGCCGAGCGTCGGCTACGACCCGGCGCAGCACCGCCACTGGCGTCTGCGCCACGACCGCGCGGCCGACCAAGTCGTCTTCGAGACGAGCGCCGACGGCGCGTCGTGGGCCGCGCGCCGCTCGGTGGCGCGCACGTTCGCTTTGACCGGCCTGCTCGTCGAGCTGGGCGCGGGCACGGCGTCGAAAGTGAACGCGCCGGGCAAGGCCGTCTTCGACAACTTCCGTCTGGAGTCGAACCCGTCCGACTCGCTGCCGCTCTTCTCCGCGCCGACGCGCCCGGCCGGCGGCGGCCTCGCGGCCCTGCGCGCGACCCTCTGGGACGCCGCGGCGGACGCCCCGGCCGCGTGGGCCCTGCTCGAAGCGCGCGTCGCGGGGCAGCCGACCGTGCGCGGCTTCGCCGACGAGGCGGGCCGCGTCGCGCTCGTCTTCCCGTACCCGGAACCCGCCGGCTTCGCCGAGCAGAGCCCGCCGTCGGCGCCGTTCACCAAGCAGGAGTGGGCGGTGCAGCTCTTCGCCTCCTACGCGCCCGAGCGGCCCGCGCCGCCGCTCCTGACTTTGCCCGCGGCGCTGCGCCAGCCGCGCGCGACTCTCTGGGCCGACCGCGCGCGCACCACGCCGCTCACGCGCGCCGTCCTGCGCTCGGGCCACGAACTCGTCGTCCGCTCGTCGGCGGCCTCGGCCGAATCACCGCTCAACGACACACCGCTCCCGGTGCTGCTCATGACCCCGGCGGGCTCCCCGCCGTAGTGAAGGAGGACTCATGCCTGAATACCTTGCTCCCGGAGTTTACGTCGAAGAGGTCTCATACCGTGCCAAGTCCATCGAGGGCGTGAGCACGACGACGACCGGCTTCGTCGGCCCGGCGCGCTTCGGCCCCCTCGACTTGGAGCCTGATGTCGTCACCAGCCTCGGCGAGTTCGAGCGCGTCTACGGCGACCGCCAGCGGCTCGACTTCGACGGGGCCGCCATGCACAACTACCTCTGGCACGCGGCGCGGGCCTTCTTCGAGGAGGGGGGCAAGCGTCTCTACGTCTCGCGCGTCTTCCGCCCGCGCAGCGGCACCTACCCGCCGGCCGACTTCAACTCGGTGGCGCTCGCGCAGGGCGTCTACCCGGACGGGCACGCGCGCCGCTCCGTCCCGCAGGGCGGCGGCGCGGCCGCGCTCGGCCTGCGCGCGCGCTTCCCCGGCGCGGCCGGCAACCTCCGCGTCCGCTTCACGCTCCGCCTCGGCCAGAGCGTGCTCGGCGTCGGCGAGCCGGGGCAGCCGACGCTCGGGTCGCTGCGCCACCGCGACCTCGTCTGGATCAGCGACGTGACCAGCCCCGTGAGCAGCCCGCTCGCGGGCGGGGCCTTCTACATCGCCGACCAGTTCTTCGACACCAACACGAGCCGGCGCACGTGGCGCTTCCTCGACCGCACGCTCAACCCCAACGCGGCGCTCCCGCTGAGCGCGCTCACGCCCGACCTCGACCCCGCGCGCGGCGATCAGGTGAGGGTCGTCACCGTCACCGTCACCGTCATGCCGGTCGCGGGCGACGCCCTGCCCTCGGTCTGGGACGGCCTCGCGCTCGACCCCGGCCACACCGTGGACGGCGCGCCCGACTCGCTCTCGGCCAAGTTCGCGCCCGACCCGACGAGCCTCGCGCAGGCGCGCACGCTCCCCATCGTCGTCACGCTCGGCGCCGACCTCGATTCCGGCATCGACGTGCTGCGCGTCCTGCTCAACGCGCGCCCCGGCCTCGAAGCGCGCCTCGCCGACCCGACCGCGAGCGACGAGGAGCGCACCGTCGACGTGCTGCTCGAAGGCGGCAACGACGGGCTGAGGCCGGCGGCGGCCGAGTACGAGGGGCGCGCCGACGACACGACGAGCGTCAAGACCGGCCTCAAGGCGCTCGAAGACATCGAGGACATCTCCATCGTGGCCGCGCCCGGCTCGACCTTCGGCTACGAGAACGGCTACCGCGCCAACGCCAACACCATCGTCAACCTCCTCATCTCGCACGCCCAGCGGATGCGCTACCGCATCGCCGTCATCGACAGCGGCGAGGGCCAGTCCATCGCCGACGTGCGCGCCATGCGCGCCAAGATCGACTCGACCTACGCCGCCTTCTACTACCCGTGGGTGCGCGTGCTCGACCCCGTCACGCGCGCCGAGATCAACCTGCCGCCGTCGGGCTTCGTCGCCGGCATCTACGCCCGCAACGACGTGACGCGCGCCGTCTACAAGGCCCCGGCCAACGAGGTCGTCAACCTCGCCATCGGCTTCGAGACCCTGCTCAACAAGAGCCAGCAGGACGTGCTCAACCCCGACGGCATCAACTGCTTCCGCTACTTCGAGGGGCGCGGCCACCGCCTCTGGGGCGCGCGCACGGCCAGCTCCGACCCCGAGTGGAAGTACGTGAATTTGCGCCGCTACTTCATCTACCTCGAACGCTCCATCGACAAGGGCACGCAGTGGGCGGTCTTCGAGCCGAACGGCCCGGCGCTGTGGGGCAACGTCCGGCGCACCATCGAGGACTTCCTGCTCAACGAGTGGCAGTCGGGCGCGCTCCTCGGCGACAAGCCGGACAAGGCTTTCTTCGTCCGCTGCGACCGCTCGACGATGACGCAGAACGACCTCGACAACGGGCGCCTCGTCTGCCTCGTCGGCGTCGCGCCGCTCCGCCCCGCCGAGTACGTCATCTTCCGCGTCGGCCAGTGGACGGCGGACAGGCGGCAGTAAAACAGGCGGCGGGCTTCCGGGCGGCGGGCGGCGGTGGAGACCGAACCCGGCGCGCGGCGCCCGCCGCCCGGCACCTTCTTTCTAACGACGGAGGAAAGCAATGGCAGTCTTACGTGATCGCCCGTACGTGCAGTTCAACTTCCTTGTGGACTTGGGCACGGGCACGACCGACGGGCCGGAGGCGGGCTTCCAAGAGTGCAGCAACATCGGCATGGAGGTCACGGTCGCCGAGTACCGCAACGGCAACGAGAAGGAGAACAGCGTCCGCAAGATTACGGGGCTGAACAAGGCGACCGACGTCACCTTGAAGCGCGGCGTGATCGGCTCGCTCAACCTCTACCAGTGGCTCGACCAGATCCGCAACGGCGACCAGAACGCCTCGCGCACCGTCACCATCCAGCTCCAGAACGAGGATCACACGGCCGTCGTCCAGACGTGGAAGCTCCTGCGCGCGCGCATCATCAAGCACGTCAGCGGCCCGATGAACGCGAAGGGCACGGACGTGGCGATGGAGGAGCTGACCATCGCCTACGAGCGCCTTGAGATGGAGTGAGCCGGTTAGGCACGGAAGGGTGAGGGCGTGACGGTCGCGCGCACAAACAGACGGCTGCCGGGCTTCCGCTTCGAGGCGCAGTCGCCGCCGCTCGACGAGGTCTTGCCGCGCATGGACGTGGCGGTCTTCGTCGGGTTCGCGGCGTCGGGGCCGCTCCACCTGCCGGTGGCGGTCGAAGACGCGGCGCAGTTCGCGGCGCTCTTCGGCGCGGAGGCCCCGCTCGCGTGGGACGCGCGGCGCGGCGAGACCGTCAACGCCCACCTCGGCCCGGCCGTGCGCGCCTTCTTCCGCAACGGCGGCCGCCGCTGCTGGGTGGTGCGCGTCGCCGGCCACGCGCTGCCGAACTTCTTCCACGTGCCGGGGCTGGCGCGCCTCAAGCCCGACGGCCGCCTCGCGCCGGCCCTCGCGCGGGCGCGCTCCGAGGGCGGCTGGTCTGACCCGCTGCAAGTCGCGGCCGCGCTCCTGAGCCGCGCGGTTGTCGTCACGCGCTTCACTTCGATTTCGGATTTCGAGGTCGAGGCGGGCGGCCCCGAGGCTCTGGCCGCGGGCGACCTGCTGCGACTCACCTTCGCCGAAGGCCACGCGCCGCTCGTCGTCGTCAAAAGCGTCACGCCGCTCGGCGCGGGCGGGCGCGGGGGGCGCGGCGCGGCGCGCGTCGAGGGC
>DATMVI010000177.1:0-6850 GCA_035563275.1 Pyrinomonadaceae bacterium | reverse complement strand
CCTTCGCCAGCGCCTTCACCACCGCCGGGCGTGCCGCCCTCGGCGACGCCGGCGCCCATCCCCGTGGTGCGCCCGATGGCCGCGCCGCCGTGGGTGCCGCCACCTTCGTCGCCGCCCGTGCCGGAACCGCCGCCCGACCCTTCGTCTCTCTCGTCACGTTCCCTTGACATCCTGTGTCTCCTTTGTGAGAAGTCTCGCCCCCGACTTGGGCGGGGGGCTGTCTTGGTACTACTTGCCGGGATGAAAGCGCTGACCGATTTGCGGCGGAGGATAACATAACTTCCGCGCGATGAAACCACTCTTTCTCTCGCGCGACGAAAATTTTCTACGCCGCTCGCGCGACGGCAAGCGTGTTTGCCCGCGCCCTCGCGCAGCGTTCATAATGTCGCCGCGCGGGCCGCGACCGCGAGACGAACGAAGCCGGAAGACGATGCAGGAACTCAACTCAGCGCTGGCCGTCCTGACGGCGATGATCACGCCGGCCGTGCTCATCTCGGCCTGCGGCGCGCTCATCCTCTCGACCTCGACCCGGCTCGGCCGCGTCGTCGATCGCGTCCGCCTGCTCATCGACCGCTTCGAGGAGATGTCGCAGAGCGCCGGCGAGGCGCAGCTCTACGAGGAGCGGCGCGTCGTCATCTTCGACCAGCTCGACCGCCTCACCGACCGCGCGCGCCTGCTCCAGCGCGCCATGACCGTCTTCTACCTCGCGCTCGGCGGCTTCGTCCTGACCAGCGTCGCCATCGGGCTGGTGACGGCCGTCGGCGGCGCGGCCTACGCGTGGCTCGCCGTCCTGACGGGGCTGCTCGGCTCCTCCGGCCTGCTCTACGGGAGCGTCCTGCTCATCTTCGAGGCGCGGCTCGCCCTCTCGACCATCAACGCTGAGATGGACTTCATCTGGAAACTCGGGCGCGCGCTCGCGCCGCCCGACCTGCGGCAGACGCGCAGCCCGCACCACAACCCTCTCACGCTCAGGCGGCGGCGGTAAGCGCCGCGACGCCGCGGCCGGGCCGGCCTCGACGGCGAGGACGTTGCCGCTTAACTTCGGTTTGAGACTGGCGTTGACGCGGCGGGCTGCGCGGGCGCGGGGACGCGCGAGGCGTTCACTCGCCTTCGTCCCCGGCAGGCGGCTCGGCCGCCGTCGAGGGTCGTCGGTGATCCATGCCGAGCGTCCACGAAGGCGGGTCGCTGGCGGGGAAGGTCTCCAGCAGGTTGCGGTCGATCTCGGCCTCGCTCATCTCGTCGCGGCGCCCGGCCTCGGGCGTCTCTCGCTTCTCATCTTCCGCCATCGTCGCCCTCCATCTTTCATCGCGACCCGGCCGAAACGAACCGCGCCGGCTTCAGCCGAGGCGGACGGTAAGCATCGAGATCGAGCCGCCGTCGAAGCCTTCGACGGGGAAGCTGACCTCGTCGCCCTCCCGCCGCAGCCCGAGCACGTAGAGCAGCGGCAGGTAGTGGTCGGGCGTCGGGGCCGACAGCATCGCGTCGCGGCCCAGAGCCTCGTAGCTGACGAGCGGGGCGTGGTCGCCCGCCAGCATCAGCTCGCGCGCCAGCGTCTCGAACCGGACGCCCCAGTCGAGCGGGTCGGCCACGTAACGCCCCCACGCGTAGGCGTGCAGGTTGTGGACGAGGTTACCGCTCCCCACGATGAGCACGCCCTCGTCGCGCAGGGGCGCGAGCATCTCCCCCACTTCGTAATGGAACCCGGCGGGCCGCGTCTCGTCGATGCTCAGTTGGATGACGGGGATGTCGGCCTCGGGGAAGACGTGGCAGAGCACCGACCAAGTCCCGTGATCGAGGCCCCACCGTTCGTCCAAGCCGACCGGAACCGGGGCGAGCAGATCGCGCACGCGCGCCGCCAGCTCCGGCTCGCCGGGCGCGGGGTACCGGACTTCGTACAGCTCGCGCGGGAAGCCGCCGAAGTCGTGAATCGTGCGCGGCCGCTCCTGAGCGGTGACGAGCGTCGCCGGCAAGTACCAGTGGGCCGAGACGCAGACGACGCCCTTCGGGCGCGGGATGGCGCGGCCGACGGCCGCCCACCCTTCAGTCCACTCGTTACTGCGGAGCGCGTTCAGAGGGTTCCCGTGCCCGAAGAAGACGGCCGGCATCCGGTTAGCCATGCTCATACCCCCAGCGTAACGGCGAACGACAAGGTGCGCGCGAAAGGGCGCGTCCGCCGGCCCGCGGGCCCGTTTAATGAGACCACGGCAGAGCCTTCAGCGCCCACACGCTGTCGGCGTATTTTTCTTCGAGCTGCCCCGGCACGTCGCCGAGCGCGGTGTGGTCGTTCGTCGCCTTGTAGCGGCTGACGCCCCGCCAGTAGACGGCCTCGGGCGCGACCTTCGAGTCCGGGTAGCGCTCGACGACGGCGGCGTACCGCTGCTCGGCGTCGGCCCAGCGTTTGCGCATGAAGGCGACGCGCGCCAGCCCCATCTCCAACTGCGCGCGGAACTCGTCTTTCGGCAGGTAACCCTCGATGCGCAGCCGCTCCGTCCCGTCGGGGTCGAGGACGAGCACGGTCGGAGTCCACACGGCGTCGAAGCGGTGGAAGTAGGCGGGGCGCTCTTTGATGTGCGCCTCGACGGGCACGAAGTTCTCGTTGATGAAGGATGAGGTCTCGTCGTCGGCGTAGGACTCGGCTTCCAGCCGAGCGCACGCGCCTCAGGCCGGGGCGGCGCTGAAGTCGACGAGCAGAGGCTTCTTCGTCGCTTTGGCTTCGGCGAGCGCCGCGTCGGCGTCCGTGTTCCATTGCACTGCCATCTTTTTCGTCCTCCGTGATGAGAAGTGGGCGCGGCCTTCTGCGCCGCGCCGGCCTACGGGTAGCGCACGACGGCCGGCCCCGTGCGCGGCAGGGGGATGAACTCGCTCTCGCCGGGCACGGGCGCGAACCGGCCCGCCTCCCAATCCTCCTTCGCCTGCTCGATGCGCTCCTTCGAGCTCGAAACGAAGTTCCACCAGATGTGTCGCTTGCCGTCGAGGGGCGCGCCGCCGAGAAGCATCAGGCGCGCGCCGGCCGGCCCCGCGGCGAGCGTGATCTCCGCGCCCGGCTTGAAGACGACGAGCTGCCCGGCCTGAAACGTCGCGCCCTCGGGGGCGAGCCCGACCGAGCCTTCGACGACGTAGGCCGCGCGCTCCTCCTGCTCGGGGGGGACGCCGAGGCGCGCGCCCGCCTCCGACCTCACGTCGGCGTAGAACATCTCGGAGAGCGTCCGCACGGGCGAGCGCGCCCCGTAGAGCGAGCCGCAGATGAGGCGCGCGCGCACGCCCTCGCCCTCGACCAGCGGCAGTTCCGACGCGCCGTGGTGCGCGAACGACGGCTCCGTCTCCTCCTCGCGCGCGGGGAAGGCGACCCACGACTGGATGCCGAAGAGTCCCGCGCCCGTCCGCCTCAACTCCTCGGGCGTGCGCTCCGAATGCGCGATGCCGCGCCCCGCGCTCATCCAGTTGACCTCGCCGGGGCGGATCGGCTGCACGGTGCCGAGGCCGTCGCGGTGCAGCAACTCGCCTTCGAAGAGGTAGGTCACGGTGGCGAGCCCGATGTGCGGGTGCGGGGCCACGTCCAGCCCGCGGCCCGCGCGCAAGACCTCCGGCCCCATCTGGTCGAGGAAGATGAAGGGGCCGACCATGCGCCGCCGGGCCGAGGGCAGCGCGCGCCTCACCTTGAAGCCTTCGACGAGGTCGCGCGCCCGCGTCTCGATGACGAGTTCGGCGGCCCCGGCCGGAGGGTCTGCCTGACTTCGCGTCGCGTCCGGGTTCATCAACGGCCCCCGCCCTCCCCGCCTTTCACTTCCCTTCGGCGCGCTCCTCGATCTCCGTGATGTCGCCCTCGGTGAAGAGGTACGTGCGCATGTGCTTGTCGAAGACGGGGTTGTTGCGCCGCAGGTATTCGAGCGTCATCACGGCGTGCTCGACCTCCTCGTCGCGGTTGTGTTCGAGGATGCGGCGCAGTTGCTCGTCGTCCGTGGCCTGCGCGCGCTGGTTGTACCAGTCCACGGCCTCCAACTCCTCCTGCACCGACTTGACGGCGCGCGAGAAGTTGCGGGCCTCACTGCTCATCTTGTCGTAATCTTCGTGCCACTCCGCGCTGGTCGCCATCCGTCTCCTCCTGAGTTAAGTGGTGACTTCACTCTCGCCCCGCCGCGCCCGCCTGCCCGAGGCGCCGCGTCCACTCGACGAGGCTCTGTAGCAGTTGGCCGATGTACTTCTTCGTCGCCTCGTCCGTCAGGTTCCCCTCGGCGTCGAAGCGCTGCTGAGCGTTGGCGATCATCACCTCGGGCTGGTTGACGGGGAACATGTTGAGGAAGACCATCATCTGCCGCAGGTGGTACTGCGCCCGCGCCGTGCCGATGCTGCCGATGGAGGCGCCCATGACGGCCGCCGGCTTCCCCGACCACGCGCTGTCGCCGTAGGGGCGCGACGCCCAGTCGATGGCGTTCTTCAGGACGCCCGGCACCGAGTAGTTGTACTCCGGCGTGACGAAGAGGACGGCGTCCGCCTCGCGGATGAGCCGCTTCAGCTCGACCACTTTCTCGGGCGGGTTCTGCTCGTCGTCCTCGTTGAAGGCGGGGATGCCGTCGAGGTCGAACGTCTCGACGGTGGCGCCCGCGGGCGCGAGTTCGGCCGCGGCGCGCAGGGCCGCGCGGTTGTAGGACTGGCGGCGCAGACTCCCTGCGATGCCGAGAATGCGAACGGGCCTGCTGCTCATCTGTTTCTCCTCTTTTTCCGGAAACTGATTCTGGCGTTTAGTCTAACCACCGCCCGCTTTCTTTTCAATTCGACCCACGTGAACCTCCCGCCGGCGACCTTCAAGGCGCCGGCGAAATCCTCCTCGCCGCGCGCGGTGAAGATTTTGCCGTTGACGAAAGTCTGTCCCCTTTCGGCGGGCATCCGCGTCAGTCCCTTTCCCGGCCGCGTCGGGGCGCGGCGGCCGGGCTCCGTCTACACCCCGTCGCGGAAGGCTTTCGGCGTCACGCCCGTCAGCCTGTGGAACAGCGTGGTGAAGTGGCTCTGGTTCGGGAAGCCGACGCTCAGGCCCACCTCGGCCAGCGGCAACTCCTCGTCCGTCAGCAGCCGCTTGGCCTGCTCGACGCGGCAGTTGGTGACGTAGCGGTGCGGCGGCGTGCCCGTGGACTGTTTGAAGGCGCGGGAGAAGTAGTGCGGGCTCATCCCGGCGACGCGGGCGATCTCGGCGAGCGTCAAATCCCGCGTCAGGTTGTCGTTGATGTACTCGACGACGCGCCGCAGCTTGCAGGCGGGGAGGCCGGCGCTGTGGGCGCGGCCGGCCTGCGCGTCGGCCGCGTACTTGCCGAGCAGACGGGCCGCCAGCGCGACGGCGAGCGCGTCGCCGTAGAGCCGGCCCGAGGGGCAGCCGGCTTCGAGCTCCGCCTTGAAGGCGAGGCCGATGTGTTCGATCTGCGGGTCGCGCACGCCGAGGTTGATGACGAGTTCGACGGGGCCGGCCGCCCCCGCCTCCCCCGCCGCGCGCTCGACGAGCGACGGGTCGAGCGCCATCAACAGAAACTCCGTCTCGTCCAGACCGCGCCCGCCCAGAGGCGTGCCCTGCGGGATGATGTCGCTGCTGCCGCGCCTGATGCGCCTCTCCTGCGTGCGCCCGCCGAGCAGCCAGACCACCTTCGCCGTCCGAAAGTGCAGGGCGACGAGGTGCGCGTCCGACGTGCGCGCCGGAAATTCCACGGGCGGCAGGAGATGCTCCCCGACGGCGATGCCCGCCCAGCGACCCCCGCCGCCCGCCGGAGCGCCCTCGCGCGCCGCCGCCAGTCCGAACTTAACCATCTGCCCTCCCCCTTCACGCGCCGACCGCCGGCGAGCGGGAGCAGCGACGTTCGGCGACGCCTCGGCCCGGTCGAGTCACGCGCGGGGCGGCCGGAAACAGTCCCGCCCCGCGGAGCCCTTCGACCGCGCCTCTGCCGACGCCTCTCCACCGAGTTGTCAGTTGTCTCTTAGGATTCAGCACACTAACAAATTAAAGTCCGACATTCAACGTTCCGGTTCCGGCCCCGCCCTGTAAGTCGGCGCGCGCCGCGTTCGACCGCCGCGCGGTGGGGGAGGCGTGAAGGCCGGGCGATGAAGAACCGCGGCGCGGCCGGCGACTCAGGGGCGGGCCGGGAGGTTCAGGGGCGCGTCGGCGTTGAGGCGGCACGGCTCGCCCGCGCCCGCACCGGACTTGCGGCGCTCGTCGCGCGCCGCCGCGCCCAGCGTCCTTTCGTCCACCCTCGCCAGCCCGCACTCGACTTCCGCGAGCCGCCGCCGCAGCGACTCGACCTCCGAGCGCAGCAACCTGACCTCCGGGTCGCCCGCGCCCCTCCCCGTCGCCGAGAGCCTCAACTGTTGCTCGACGCCGCGCAGGCTCGTCTCCATCATATGCAGCCGCTGTTCGAGCTGCGTGAGACGGCTTTCGATGCGGATCACGTCCTGCGCCGGGGCCGCGACCCCGGCGCCCGGCGCGGGCGGCGAGCCGGCGTAGGCGGCCGCCGCCGCCATCGCCGAAACGAGCACCAAGACGGCCGGCCAAACGGTCGCCTTCGCGCGGCGAGTTCCGGAGTCCATTCGCGTCACCTCATCAGAAGGATTCGGGGTCAGGGGAAGATTAACACGACCGCGGTGATGACGGCCGCGACCGCGACCGCGCGGCGGTTGACGGCGGCGGCCTTCGCCCGCAGCCGGGCCGCGAGGGCGGGATCGTCAACCTCCTCCTCGCCCCGGCCGCGCGCGGCGGCTTCAGATTTCGCGTGGCTCATGGCCGACGGCCTCACTCCCTTCGGCGCGCGCCCGCCGCGACGGTGGCGAGCGGCTGGCCGGCCGAAACCCTCTGGCCGGGGCGCACGCTGACGGC
>DATMVI010000176.1:0-2882 GCA_035563275.1 Pyrinomonadaceae bacterium | reverse complement strand
CCGCCGCGCGCGAAACTTCTTCCGCCTGAGGCCGCGGGACTGGAGAGGCGGACGACGAAGCCGACGAAGACGCAGCCGCCGGCGCGGATGATGAAGAAGACGACTCGGGAGTAGCGTCTCCTTCTTCCTCAGCCCGCCCCCGGACGGCCCGGAGCGCGGACGAGGCCGCGGGCGTGGCGTTGATGAGGTCGGCGCTGTGCTTGGCCGAGCGGCGCGCGACTTCGAGCGCGACCTCGAAGATGCGGCGCAGCAGGTCGGCCTCGGCGACCGCGCGCGCGACCTCGGGCGCTTGGCGGAAGGTTTCGAGCGCGATGGAGGTCGAGAGCGTCAACTGCCTCGCGCAGACTTGGAAGAGGAGCAGGCGCGCGCCGCCCGGGACTGCTTCGAGGCCGGCGGCCCCCGCGGCGAAGAAGGCCGCGCCCGTCTCGGCGTCGGCCATCGTCAGGCGACGGCCGAGGTCGCCCCACGCGCGCAACTCCTCGGCGTCGAGCACGCGGGCCGCGTCGGGCACGACGCGCAAAAAGTCCACGCCCGCCCGCAGCGAGACGCCGGCGAGGCCCGCGCTGACTTCGAGCGCCGCCCGCGCCGACTCGGCCGGGAGCTTCCCGATCTCGCGGGCGAGGCCCGCGATCGTCCGCCGCTCGGCCGGCGAGCGCACCGAGCGCAGGCGCTCGCGCAGAGTCCTCTCCAAAGGCTCCGCCCCTTCGCCCTCGCCGCCCACCACCTTCGACTCGAAGCCCTGTTCCCGTCCGCTCATCACACCTCGGTAGAGGAAGACGCCCTTCAAGTACGATTAACTGCACGTCCGTCCAACGGCGCGCGCGCAGCTCCGACATCGGCCCGCGCGTATTGTAGCGCACGCGCTTCCGAGGCATCCAAGAGGCGCGCGCGAGGCATCTCTCAGACACACCTCGCGGCCCTCTGTCATCTGAAAAACTTCGTAAGGAGCGACCACGCCGATGAACTCGTCCGTGCTCAAGCGCGCCAGCCTTCTCCTCCTCGCCGTCTGCGCCTCGTCGCAACTCGTCCCCGCAAGCCCGCAGACCGCGCCGCCCCGCCAGCCGCCGTGCAAGGCGCGGCCCGAGTATCGCCAGTTCGACTTCTGGGTGGGCGAGTGGGACGTGCAGAATTCGCAGGGCCAGTCGGCCGGCACCAACAGCGTGCGGCTCATCCTCGGCGACTGCGTCGTCTTCGAGAACTGGACGGGCGCGCGCGGCGGCGAGGGCAAGAGTTTCAACGTCTACAACGCGGCGACCGGCCGCTGGCAGCAGACGTGGGTGGACAACTCCGGCAGCGTCCTCGAACTCCACGGCGACTACAAGGAGAACCAGATGCGCTTCGTCGGCGAGACGAGGGCGGCCGACGGCAAGGTGACGCTCGAACGCCTCACCTTCACCAAACTCTCCGACGGCCGCGTCCGCCAGTTCTGGGAGCAGTCCGCCGACGGCGGCAAGACTTGGACGGTCGCCTTCGACGGAACCTACATCAGGAAGAAATAGCTCCGGGTTCAACGCCGGACAGGGACGGAACCGCCCGCCGCGGCCCGCGGTTCCGTCCTTAGTCGCGGCTGTTTTTAAGTCGAGAGCGCGATGAGCCACTGGGCCGCGAAGTAAGTGCCGAGCACGAGCGCCTGCGCCGCGCGGAAGCCGCCTTTAAACCTGTTCCACGCCAGCAGCGTGTCGGACGCGACGAACAACAAAGCCCCGCCCGCGGCCGGCCCGCTCCCCGCCGGCCCCCCGCCCAAATACCTGCTCGACGCCGCCCACGCCATCAACAAAATCACCGCCACGTAGGCCGACACCGCCCCCTTCAACTTCCCCAGCCGCGGCCACAGCAGCCCCAGCATCAACGCGCCGTAAGCCGCCAGCGCCGCGCCGGCCCACGCCGACCACGCCAGCCCGCCGCCCCACGCGAACGCCGCGACGTAGAAGACGTGGGCCGCGAGGAAACTGCCCAGCCCCTCGACGAAGCGGTCGCGCGGCAGCATCAGGAACACGTCGCCCGCCAGCGAGAAGAGCAGCCCGGCGACGATGAGGGTTTTGTAAATGCCCGGCGTCTGAAACTTCGATTGCAGCGCGACGAGGATGATGAGGAGGGTCGTGAGCGGCTTGTAGACGTAGACCTGACGCCTCGCTCCCCTCTGCTCCGCGCTGATATTGAGGAGCGCGCAGGCGAGGACGAGCGTTGACAGGGCGGCCGTCAGCATTCATTCAGGAAACAGCTTGGTCTTAATTAAAGTGATCGCTATCTTATAAACTTGTGGTTCGAGGCGCTTGAGTTCGGCGAAGGTGTACCGCTTCTTCCGGCCGTCACCGGCGCGCGGGCCGAAGCGCTTCTCCAGATACTCCACGGCGAGCGCCCCTGATTCTTCATCGAACACGAGGTAGTAATGATGCTCGTCGTTATAACCGCTACGCTCCTCGTAATTGTGGATTAATGTTTTCATCACCCCGCAACCCTCCTTGCCGGCGCCTGTTCAAATCACCGTCGTCACGATCTCGCGGATGCTGCGCTGGAGGTCGCGGTCGTCGGTGATGGGGGTGCAGAGGGCGACCTCGGCGGCGGCGGCCGCGGGGATGCCGCGGGCGGTGAGCTGCGCGGCGTAGATGAGCAGGCGCGTGGAGACGCCCTCTTCGAGGCCGTGGCCGCGGAGGTTCCTCACCTTCTGGCCGATGAGGACGAGGTCGCGCGCCGCCGGCAGGTCAACCCCGCCCTCGCGCGCGACGACCTCGGCCTCGAGCTCGGGCGGCGGGTAGTCGAACTCCAGCGCGACGAAGCGCTGGCGCGTGGACTGCTTGAGGTCTTTGAGGATGGACTGGTAGCCGGGGTTGTAGCTGACGACGAGCATGAAGTCGGGCGGCGCGTCGAGGATGGTGCCGCGC
>DATMVI010000175.1:0-2342 GCA_035563275.1 Pyrinomonadaceae bacterium | reverse complement strand
GCCCTGCGCGTCGGTCGCGGCCGGCTGCTGCCGCGGGTTCTGCCGCGCCGAGGCGGCCGCCTGCCCGCACACGAGCGCGGCGAGCGACAGGGTCAATAACTGCTTCATCAAAAACCTCAAAAGGCCGTGAGTCGTAAAGAGAAGTTCTCAGTCATCAGTGGTCGGTTATCAGTAAAGGCGAAGAACTGATGGCTGGCGGCTGCCCTTTCGATGCCCGATTTACGGTTTACGACTCACGATTTACGGTCGGGGCTTTTCTGCGGCGGTGCGCGCGCAGGAGGTGTAGGGTAACAGGGTAGGCGGCCGCCGAACAAACGACGGAGAGCAGCGTGCCGCCGACGGCGAAGGGCAGCAAAACGTCCCAGCCGTGCGCGAACATCGCGCCCCAGTAGGCGGCCGAGAACGGGTGCGGGTCGCGCAGGAGTTCGGCCCCGTCGGCCGGCAGGCCCACGGGCCGGCCGAGCAGCAGCGCGCCGACGGCGTAGGAGGCGACGATGATGGGGACGAGCGTCAGGAAGGGGTTGTTGATGAAGGTGCCGGCGTAGATGGCGACCTTGTTGAAGCGGAAGGCGAAGGCGAGCACGGTCGCCATGACGGTGTGGAGGCCGAGGAAGGGCGAGAAGGCGATGAAGACGCCGACCGAGAAGGCGAGCGCCGTCCGCTCCGGCGGGTCGTCGAGCGCGAGCAGGCGGCGGAAGGCTCCACGCAGCATAAATGCAGGCGGCGGGTGCCGGGCGTCAGGTGCCGGTCAAAACCACCCCGGCACCCGGCACCCGATGACCCGACACCTCACTTGAAGCTGTTGAGCGCGCTCGCCTCGTCGTCGTAAACGTCGAAGACGGTCAGGAGCTTGGTGATGGCGAGCAGGTCTTGAATCTTCTGGGTCAGGTTGAGGAGCTTGAGCTGGCCGCCCTTGCTGCTGGTCGTCGTGTAGCTGGAGACCAGCTCGCCGATGCCGCTCGAATCCACGTAGCTGACGCCCGAGAGGTTCAAGAGAATCTTCTTCTTGCCCTCCTCGATGAGGCGGCGGATGGCCCCGCGCAGAGAGACGCTGCCCTCGCCGATGGTGATCTTGCCGTCCATGTCGAGGATCGTCACGTCCCCGGCTTGGCGCTCTCGGATGTTCAATTCAGCCATTATGAGAGTCTCCTTCGAAAAGTAGTCAGTAGTCGGCAGCCGGCAGACAGTAGAAGAACTCGCCCCGTTCGCGTGTCAGGTGTCAGCGTCAACCGCCGCCTCCGAGCCTACTGACTACTGACTACTGGCTACCGTCTACTTCTTCTTCGTCATCCGCACGACGGTGCCGCCCGCGGGGTGGCGCTCCCAGCGCACGTCGTCCATGAAGGTCCGCATGAAGAGGATACCACGGCCGCTGGCCTTGAGGAGGTTCTCCTCGCTCGTCGGGTCGGCCACCGAGCCGGGGTCGAAGCCCTCGCCGCGGTCGCGCACCGTGACGACCATCTCGGAGCCGGCGTCGGCGACGCCGACCTCGACGGGGACGGTCTCGTCGCGGCGGTTGCCGTGCAGCACGGCGTTGGTCACGGCCTCGCGCACGGCCAGCTCGATGCCGTAGAGCGCCTCGTCCGAGAAGCCGAGCCGGCGCGCGGCCTCCGTGACGCCGGAGGCCGCCTCGTCAATCGACGCGACGCGGCTCGGCAGTTTCAGCTCGGCGGTCTGTTCGGTCACGGGCTTCAAAGACAACGGCCGGGGCCGGCCCCTCCGAAGGGGTTCGACCGGGCGGCGTGCCACACTCTCGCGCGTTGGAAAGCTTACCGGAAGCCTGCACGGTTTAACACGCCCGCCGCGCGCCTGTCAAGAAAGAGGCCACGCGCCGGAGCCCGGAGACTTGAGGCGCGAGGCCGGTTCAGCCCCGCCCCCGCGGGGCCGGCTTCGACGACCCCGGACGAGCCCCGAGCCCCCGAGCCTCTAGCCCCGAGCCTCCAGCCTCTAATACAATCCGCCCATGCTCATCCGGCCGGCTAAGCGCCTGCGCGGGCGCGCCCGCGTCCCCGGCGACAAGTCCGTTTCGCACCGCGCGGCCATCCTCGCGGCGCTCGCGCGCGGCCGCACGCGCGTTATGAACTTCTCTTCGAGCGCCGACTGCGCCTCGACCCTCGCCTGCCTCGCGGCGCTCGGCGTCCCCGTAGAGCGCGAGCCGGGCGCGGTCTTGATCGACGGCGCGGGCCGCGCGCCCGGCGCGTGGTCTTTCGCCGAGCCGGCCGGGCCGCTCGACTGCGGCAACTCGGGCACGACGATGCGGCTCATGGCCGGCGTCCTCGCCGCGCAGCCCTTCGCCGCGACGCTCGCGGGCGACGACTCCCTGAGCCGCCGCCCGATGCGGC
>DATMVI010000174.1:0-4480 GCA_035563275.1 Pyrinomonadaceae bacterium | reverse complement strand
GGCGAAGGCGGGCCGCGCGACTTCCGCCGGCCGCGCCGCTTCCGCCGGGGGCGCGGGAGAGTTCGCGCCGGCCGGGCTGAAGGAAGCCTGCGCGGCTTCGCGCCGCTCGTCGCCGATGGCGCGCGCGCGGCCCGCGTCTTCGCGTAAGGGTTGGGCGAGGTAATCGTCGGTGGTCATAGGTGCTTCGGAGGCGGAGACGCCGCCGGCCTCGCGCGGCCGGTAGGCGTCGGCGTCAGGTTCGTCCAAGTCGAGGAACGAATCCTCGTCGGCGCGCGGCGCGGCGGACGCGCCCGCGAAGGAGTCGGCGGGAGTCGCCTCGATCAGTTCGTCGTCGGCCCCGAGGTCGGCGAAGGAGGCGGCGGGTTCTTCGCCCGCGGCCTCCGCGCGGCCGGGCGCGGGGTCTGCGGCGGGGAAGGACGCGGCGCGGCCGGGCGGCGCGGCCGTCGCCGCCTCGCGGCGCGTCTGCACCTCTTCGGCCAGCTCGCGGTGGCCCGGCTGGGCCTGAGCCCCCGGCCCGCGCTCGTCCGACTCGGGCTTGGCCTCGCCGCCGAGGAGCGAGCCGACTTTGTTGACGAGGTCGCGTATGGATTGGAATGGTTTCGTCAAGACCGTGTCCGCGCCGACCCGGCGCGCCTCCGCTTCGTTGAATGGTTCGAACGCGCCGACGAGGAGCACCACGGGGACGTGCCGGAGGCGCTCGTCGCGCTTGACGCGCTCGCACAGTTCGTAGCCGTCGGGGCCGGGCATGACGGTGTCGGCGAGGACGATGTCGGGCGCGCGCTCGTCTCCGAGCAGGCCGAGCGCCTCGCGGCCGTCCGCGGCCGTGACGACCTCCACCCCCTCGTCGGCGAAGGTGAGGCTGATGACCTTCCGGATGGCTGGCGAATCGTCCGCGAGGAGCAGTTTCCGGCGTCCCGTCACCAAGAGTCTTCTCCTTGTAAGGGGGGCCACCCGCCCGGGGGCAAGGCGCGGCGCGCGTGGGGCGGGCGTGGCGGCGGCGCTCCCGAAGAAAAGACCGACAGGGGCCGCAAATCAAACCTAACACCCGCGCTCGCGGCGCGTCAAGGCGATTTAAAAGCGCGGTGACGGGTCTCGGGTGCGGCTGCCGAGTAAAGAATTTGTCGCCCCGGCAGCCGTCACCCGGCGCCCGTCACCGCGCTTTTTCAGCGGCTGAGCGTCAGGTCGTCCGGCGTGCCGGGTTTGCCGTCGGGGCCGTTGGAGCTGAGGGTGAAGCGGTCGCGCGTGCCGGCGTAGCGGTAGGGGCGGAGCCACGGGTCGAGGCGGATGACGCGCTCGACGTAGGCGGGGTTGAGGTGATCCATGAGGACGACCTCGCTGTCCGAGATGACGTAGAAGCCGCGCTCGCCGCGGAAGCGTTCGAGGGCGGCGCGGACGGTCTCAAGGTCGGCGCGCGCCCGCTCGGCCTTGACGGCGTCGGCCCGCCGCCACGCCGCTTCGAGGTCGCCGGTGGTGAAGTCGCCGAGGAGGATTTCGTTGACGCGCCAGCGGCCGCGGGCCGGCCGCGCGAGGCGGAAGGTCGCGGCGACCCCAAGCTCCGCGACGACGGACGAGCCGAGCGCCGTCAGTTGCCTGACCGTCAGCGCCCCGCGCGAAAGTGGCTCGACCGGCCGGCCCTTGCTCTCGCGCAGCCGCGCCTCGAACTCCGCGACCAGCTCTTCGACGGCCGCGCGCGCCGGCTCGACGGCCTCGGCCCCGAAGACCGAGGCGGCGAAGTCGAACTCCTCCCAGCTCCGGTCGCCCGTGCGGAACTCGACGGCGCGCCAGCGCTTGCGCCTGAAGAGCATGCTGTCCTGCTCCGCCCGTTCGTCCTCGACGCGCGCGAGCCTGACGCCCACCGTCACGTCGGCCGCGACCTCGACCGGCGCGACGCCTTCGGCCGAGACCCCGCGGACGACCACCGCGCTCTCGCGCAGCGCGAAGCCCGGCGCGGCCGCAATCGCCTTGCGCGCGTCGCCCTGCTTCAACGCCGGCTTCGGCCTCTTCTGCGCCGGCGCGGGGGCGCCCGGGCAAAAGACGCAGAGCAAAAGGCAAAGGGCAAAGGCGGAGGATGAAAGCCGCCGCGGCCGTCGTCCCTCACCTTCGCCCTTTGAAGTTTGCCTCTTGCCTTCTGCCTTCCTCATGGGATGTCGGCCGGCGGGGCGATCTGAAAGCGCGAGAGCAGGCGGTCGGCGGCGTCCTGCGCGGCCTGCCGCAGTTCGAGCTGCGACGGGTAGCGGCCGATGGTGCGCGTCGGCACGGGCAGGCGCACGCCGCCGACGCCGACCGACGGCCGCGCCGCGCGCTGGAAGACGGTGTCGGAGAACTTGAGGCTGCCCGTCTTCGGCGCGTAGACGTAGGTGCGGATGACGAGCGAGCGGTGGTCGGTCTGGCGCGTGCGGCGGGCAGGGTCGCCGAAGTCCTCCTCCAGCGCGACGAGCACGACGTGGGCGTGCTCCTCACCCTTCGCGCGCTTGTTCGCCTCGCCGCGCCCGCCGCGCCCGGCGCGCGTCAACGCGACGGAGGGCGAGCGGCTCAGGCGGCCGGCGAAACTCTCCATCACGTCGCCCCGCGTCACGCTGTCGACGCCGAAGGCCGAGTCGTCCTGCTCCATGACTATCAGCTGGACGGCCGCGGCCGGCTTCGCCTCGCTCCGCTTCGGCCCGGACTCGGACTCGCCCTGCGGCTCGGCCTGCGCCGGCTGCTGCGTCTGTTGCGCCGGCCGCCTCCGCCCCGACTGCGCCGACGCGCCGCCCGGCGCGAACAGCGCGCACGACGCGAGCGCCACGGCGAGCGCCGCGCCCAGCGCGCCCCGGCCCGGATGATCTGAAAACTTTCTCATCCGAATCACCTCCCGGAATGACGAACGCGGGGCGGCGAGATGGCGAAGGCGGCGAAGCTCGGGCGATTTAATTCATCACCCGCCACCCCGCGTTCGCCACTCCCCTACTGCCCGCCCTGCGACTTGCTGATGAGCATCCGCAGCATGACCTGAAGCTGCGAGGTGGTGAACGGCTTCGGCAGGAAGACGACCGCGCCGGCCGCGAAGCTGTCGGAGGAGAGCTTCGGGTTCTGCTCGGCCGTCATCATCATCACCGGAATCTTCATCAGCCGCTTCTCGGTCTTCATGTAGCGGACGAGTTCCGGCCCCTCGATGTGCGGCATCATCACGTCGAAGACGCACGCGGCGAAGTCGCCCTCCGATTGCAGGAGCTTGTACGCCTCGCGCCCGTCGCGGGCCGGCACGACCGTGAAGCCTTCCTTCTCGACGATGGCCGTCACCAGCCGCAGGATCGCCGGGTCGTCGTCGGCCACGAGGATGCGCCGTGAAGGCTGGTTCTGCGCAGACAAGTTCGTGAACCTCCGGTTTCAGGAGCGCAGAGTCAGAGCGCAGAACGCAGAATGAAAACTAGGCTGTCTTTAATTCCGCATCCTGCGCTCTGACTCCTGCGCTCCTTTTAAACTTCCACCGCCCGGCCCGCCTCGTCGGCGCGGGCGAGGCGCGCGGCCAGCGTGACGGCGGCCACGAGGCTCGAATGCTCCGCCACGCCGCGGCCCGCGATGTCGAAGGCCGTGCCGTGGTCGACCGAGGTGCGGATGAACGGCAGCCCGAGCGTGACGTTGACGGCCTCGCCGAACGAGAGGCACTTGACCGGGATCATCGCCTGATCATGGTAGCACGAAACGACCGCGTCGAACTCGCCGCGCGAGGCCCGCAGGAAGACCGTGTCGGCCGAGTAAGGCCCGGAGACCAGCAGCCCCGCCTCGCGGCACTCCTCGACGGCCGGCGCGATCTCGGCCGACTCCTCGACGCCGAACAGCCCGCCCTCCGCGCCGTGCGGGTTCAGGGCGGCGACGGCGATGCGCGGGCCGGCGATGCCCCACCGCCGCAGCTCGCGCTCGGTCAGCCGCGTGACCCTCACGATGCGATCCTTCTCGACGAGGCGGATGGCCTCGGCCAGAGGCACGTGCGTCGAGATGAGCACGACGCGCAGGTTCGAGGCGACGAAGGCCATCGCGCACTCCCGCGCGCCCGTCAGGTGGGCGAGGAACTCGGTGTGGCCGGGGAAGCTGTAGCCGCCGAGGAAGAGGGCGCGCTTGTTGATCGGGGCCGTCGAGATGGCGTCGACCGCGCCGGCCCCGCACAACTCGACCGCCGCCTCGATGTACTGCGCGGCGGCGCGGCCGGCCGCGCCCGACTCGACGCCCGGCTCGACCGGCGCGCCGACGTTGTCGAGGTGGTAGATGATGGGGCCGTCCCACGTCTCAGGGAGCGACTCGCCGAGGCGCACGATCTCGTAGCCGCACTGGAGGTCGAGCGTGCGCGCGGTGTGCGCGAGCAGTCGGGCGTCGCCGACGATGACGGGCGCGCAGGCCGAGAGCACCTCCGGCTCGGCGACGGCCTTGAGGACGATCTCGGGGCCGATGCCGGCGGGGTCGCCCATCGTGATGCCGATGCGCGGGCGCGAGGGCTGGTGTGCTG
>DATMVI010000173.1:0-9991 GCA_035563275.1 Pyrinomonadaceae bacterium | reverse complement strand
TCACGTCGGCGATGCGCACCGCGCCCTCGCCGCGGAAGGTCGGGCCGAAGAGGTCTGTGGCGCGCGGCATCGGGAAGTGCTCGAAGGCCGAGCGCGGGACGCCCGAGAGCGTGTAGAGCATGTAGGAGGCGCCGTCTTCGTTCAGCACGTTGTAGAAGAAGGAGCCGAAGCGCGCGCCCGTCAGCTCGGTGGCCGCGTCGGTCACGGCCTGCACCATCTTGTGGAGGTCGAGCTCGGCCGAGATGACCTGCCCGATCTCGTTGACGATAGCGAGCGCCTCGGTCTGCTCGCGCAGCGCGTTCTCGGTCGTCTTCCGGTCGGTGATGTCCTGCACCACGCCGAGCATGCCGAGCACGCGGCCGTCGTCGCCGTACAGCCCGCGCCCGCGCGCCAGAACCCAGCGGGGCGGGCCTTCGCCGCGCGCGACGCGGTACTCGATGTCGTAGTCGCCGCGCGAGGCGAGCGACTCCTCGACGGCGCGGCGCGCGCGCTCGCGGTCGCCCTCGTGGAGCAGCGCGCGCAGGCCCGCCCACGTGACGCGCGGCCCCGCCGGGACGCCGAAGATGGTGGCGGCCGTCTCCGAGAGCGTGACGAGGTCGGTCGCCACGTTCCAGCTCCAGTCGCCGAGGCGCGCGGCGGCCAGCGCGAGGCTCAGCCGCGTCGCGCTCTCGTCGAGCGCGCGCTGCGAGCGCCGCTGCTCGGTGATGTCGCGGGCGATCTTCGAGGCCCCGACGATGCGGCCGTCGGCGGCCCTGATCGGCGAGACCGTGAGCGAGATGTCGAGGAGCGTCCCGTCCTTGCGCACGCGGACGGTCTCGTAGTGCTCGATGCGCTGGCCGGCGCGGATGCGGGCGAGGATTTGCGGCTCCTCTTCGATGTGGTCTTCCGGGATGAGCATGGTCACGGGGCGGCCGATGGCCTCGTGGGCCGCGTAGCCGAAGATGCGCTCGGCGCCCTGATTCCAACTCGTGATGACGCCTTCGAGGGTTTTACTGATGATGGCGTCGTCGGCCGACTCGACGATGGCGGCGAGCCGCGCCTGCGCCAACTCGGGGGCTCGCGGGTCGGTGTCCCCGCCGTTCGGGGTCGGGTGTTCGGGCAGTTCCTCGCGCAGAGGTTTGTCGGGCATAGGCACACTTATCCGGCCGGGTAGAATAAAGGGGGACGCGGGGGACACAGAGGGGGTATCGAATTATACAGAGCCGGCTTCGATATTACTACGGGGCCGCCGTCGCGGCTGACGGCGGAGCCGGCGGCGTGGCCGTCGGGGCTTAAAGTGGCGGGCGGGCGCCGTCAGTCGGCTACCGGCGTGACCCCGTTCATCTCGAACCAGTATTCGTCATCCGCTTCAGACTCGCCGGAGGCCACGTCGTAGTTGATGGTCAGCTCCTCGCCGGCGGCGACCTCGCGGAGGGCGAAGAAGCGCAGCAGGCGCGCGGCCGCGTCGGCCTCGTAGCGCAGGTTGGCCGGGTTGCTGTGGTTGTACATGCTGCCGTAGCCGAGCGCGAGCGCGTGCGTGCCGCGCGCGCCGGCGAGCCGAGCCCAGTCGAAGACGAACCGCTTGACCTCGGCGGGGAGCCGTTCGAAGGAGGTGCGGAAGACGAGCACGGGGGCGGCCTCGACCTCCTCGCCCTCGGCGAAGGCGCGCAGCGCGAAGACGCCGCGCCCCTTCGCCGTGCCGGTGTCTTTGACGCAGACGCTCGGCGCGTTCAGGGACACACCCGGCGTGACGGAATCTTTCTGCTTTCGACCCACGGGAGGGCAGTGTAGCACAGCCCCGGAAGCGGGCGGCGCGAGGCAGCGGGGCTCACTTAAAGGCGACGGGGTTAACTTGAACAGGACGGGCGTCCGGCTCGTAATAGAGACGTTCGACGGCGGCCTCCGCGCCGCGCGCAAAGTGAGGAAGGGAATCTGTTCATGCGTCATCTCAAAGCCCGTCTGCTGGCGGTCTTGATCATCGCGGTCTTCGCGGGCCTGACCTATTACAACTGGCAACAACTGGCCGGCGAGGGCCGGTACTCGCAGAAGCTGGCCGCCTTCGGCCCCGTCGGCGTGGTCGGCGGCCTCTTCCTGCTGCTCTTCCCCGGCATGGGCGGCAAGCCCGAGACGGCGCGCGACAAGGTCGTCGTCCTCATCGTCTTCGCCGCCGGCCTCGCCGCCGGCCTGCTCAACTGGTACCTGATGGACCCCGGCTTCTTCGGAAGGTGAAGCGCCGGAGGGCGGCGGGACTCGCGAGTCCCGCCGCCCTCCGGGGTGAAGGTTCGCCGCCGCGGTGGCGGTTAATACAAGGGGAGCGGCGGCCCTTCGATGATCACGCGCCCGATCTTGTCGCCGTGTTGCAGCCCCAAGCCCTTGATCTGGTTCATCAGTTGCGCGCCGACGCTTGAGTTGACCGTCGAGTCGAGCATGATGAAGTTGTCGAAGTTGTTGGGGTCGCTCAGCCCGCCGCTGACTTGCAGCTCGATGATGTGGTCGGCCTGCTTGGTCGAAAACTCCTGCCTCGCCTGCGCGCGCGCCGCCGACCTCGACATGCCGCTCCTCTCAAGCTGGTTGGTGCGCAGCCTCACCGCGAGCCGGCGGTAGGCCGCCTGTGCGCCGGGAATCCTGATGGAGCCCGTGTTTTTGAAGACGAAGAGGCCGCTCCCCTCGGCCGCGTGCTTCAGCCTGTACGCCTTGATGTAGAAGTGGTTCAGGTCGCCCTTGGTGTACCTCAGCGTCACGGTCGCCTCCGCCGTCCCGACGGCGGCCGGCGTCCACCCCTTCGCCAGCTTCTGGAACGTCGCGCCGAGCAGGCTGAAGCCCCCGGCGAGCATGCCCGCGATCTGTTCGCCGGGGTGGCCGGTGAAGGCCATGCCCAGCATGAACTGCTCGGGGTCGTAGAGGAACGCCGCGGCCGACAGGCTGACCAGCGTGAACGCGACGGCCTGCTGTAACCTGATCGAGCCCTCCCACCACACGGCGAGCCGCAGCGACATCGTGGCGGCCTGCTCCATGAGGGTCGCGTGCCCCGACGGGTCGATGCGGTTGACCGGGTCGGCGTGGGCGTAGAGGTATTTGTGCAGGCTGCGCGGGTCGCTGCCTTCGCCCTCGTAGGTGTCGGCCGTGAGGAACCGGCCCGAGGAGGTGTCGAGATACCTCGCCCTCAGGTAGTAGAGGCCCGCGGCCGCGTCGAACTGCTCGCCGGTATAGAGGCGCTCGTTCGGCGTCGCGCCCGTTCGCGCCAGCAGGTTGCCGAAGGCGTCGAAGGTGTAGGTGTCGGTCACGTCGCCGGCGGCGTCCGTCAGCAGGCGGACGTTGCCGTGCCCGTCGTAGCCGTAGAAGCTGACCTGCCACTGGCCGCCGACGAGCTGGCGCTGGCTGACGAGGCTGTGGCCGTAGGTGTAGCTGCGCGTGAGCGCGCCGCCCGTCAGCTCGTCGGCCACCTGCGCGTAGCCGGTCGGGTTGTTGGAGTCGATCAGGTAGCCGGTGACGGCCTGCCCGTCGCGCTTGCCGACGCGGTTGCCGTCGCCGTCGTAGAGGTAGCCGACCGCGCCGCCGTTGATCTCGGTCAGGCGGTTCTCCCAGTCGAAGGCGTAGGTGTTGCCGCCGGCGGCGACGGTGTTGCCGTTCGGGTCGAAGCCGACGCCGGCCGTGCGGTCGTTGGCGTCGTAGGTGAAGCTCTGGTCGGGGAGGGCGGCGAGCGTGGAGGCGCGCGAGAGGCGGTTGCCGACGGGGTCGTAGGCGTAGGCGGCCGCGCCGTCGGCCCCCTGCGGGTCGCCGCCGACGGTCTCGCCCGTCAGGCGGTAGAGGGCGTCGTAGGCGTACTGCACGGTGCGGCCGCTCTGCTCCGTCACCGAGAGGCGGTTGCCCGCCGGCCCCAGCGTGTAGCCGTAGCCGGCCAGCACCGAGGAGCCCGCGCCGACGGTCATCGAGGTCAGGCGGTTCAGGCTGTTGTAGGCGTAAGAGGTCTGGACTCCGTTGGGGTAGAGGTAGCCCTGTAGGTTCCCCACGGAGTCGTAGTTGTAGGTGGTGACGTTGGCCCCGGCGGCGAGCCGGTTGTCCGTCACGGTGACGAGGCGGTTGAGCGCGTCGTAGCCGTAGTCCACGCTCGCGCCGCCGGCGTTCGACGAGCGGGTGGTGAGCAGGTTGCCCGCCGCGTCGTAGGTGTAGGTCAGAGTCCCCCGCGGCGTCGCCTTGCTCGTCAGGCGGTCGAGGCCGTCGTAGGCGTAGGTGGTCGTCCCCGAGGCGTCCTCCATGCGGGCGCGCTGCCCCGCCGCCGTGTAGGCGAAGGTGACGGCCGGTTGGTTCAGGCTCGGGTCGGGCGTCTTGCTCACGAGCCGGTTAAGCGAGTCGTAGCCGTAGGTCGTCGTCTTGCCGTTGAAGTCGGTGCGGCTGGCGATCAGGCCCGCCGCGTTGTAGGCGTAGAGTTCCGACATCCCGAGCGGCAGCGTGCGCCGCGTGCGGCGGCCGAGCCGGTCGTACTCGAAGCGGGTCGTGTGGCCGTTGGCGTCGGTCTGCGAGACCATCTGGCCCACCTCGTTGTAGGCGTAGCGCGTGGCGTGGCCGAGCGCGTCCGTCACCTCCGTGAGCCGCCCGGCCGCGTCGTAGCCGAAGCGCGCGGTCGTCCCGGCCTGATCCGTCTTCGCGACGGCGCGGCCGAGCGCGTCGTAGGCGGTCGAGGTCGCGGAGCCGTCCGGGTAGATGGTCTTCGTGCGCCGGTTGTTCGCGTCGTACTCGAAGCGCGTGACGCGGCCCGCGGGGTCGGCCTGCGAGACCTGCCGGCCGGCGGCGTCGTAGGCGAGCGCCAGCGAGTTGCCGAGCGCGTCGACGAGCTTCGTCTGCCGCCCGGCCGCGTCGTACTCGAAGCGCGTGACGTTGCCGCGGGCGTCCGTCTTCGCGACGGCGCGGCCGGCGGCGTCGTAGGCGGTCGAGGTCGCGGAGCCGTCGGGGAGGATCGTCTTGGTGGGGCGGCCGAGCGCGTCGTACTCGAAGCGCGTCACGCGGCCGGCGCGGTCGGTGCTCGTCAGCCGCCGCCCCTCGGCGTCGTAGGTGTTCGACTCCTTCGCCCCGTCGGGGTAGGTGGTCTGGACGAGACGCCCCAACTCGTCGTAGCTGAAGCTGGTCTGCCGGCCGGCCTGATCGACGGTGGCGGCCTCCAGCCCGACCTCGTTGTAGACGACGCGGGTCGCCGAGCCGTCGGGCATGACGGTCTTGACGACGCGCCCGAGGCGGTCGTATTCGTGCGCGGTCGTGAGGGTCTCGGTCGTGCCGTCGGGCAGCGTGCGCGTCGCCGTCTGGCTCGTGCGGTTGCCGTTGGCGTCGTGGGTGTAGGTGACGACGACGCCGAGAGCGTTCGTCAGCCGGCTCAGGTCGCCGTCGGCGTCGTACTCGAAGTGTGACGCGCGGCCGCCGGCGTCCGTGACCGAGGCGGGCCGCCCCGTGAGCGGTTCGTAGGCCCACGAGGTGGTGTTGCCCGAAGGGTCTTTCGTCGTCAGGACGTTGCCGCCGGCGTCGTAGGTGTAGGCCGTGACGCGGCCGCCCGCGTCGGCGACGGTGAGCGGCTGCCCGGCGGCGTTGTAGGTGTAGGTCGTCGTGTTGCCGAGCGGGTCGGTCACGCTCGTCCGGTTGCCGTGCTCGTCGTAGGCGAAGGTGGTCGTCTGCCCGAGCGCGTCGGTCTCGCTCAGCAGGTTGTTGCGCGCGTCGTAGGTGAACGCCTTGACGCTGCCGTCGGCCTCGACGGTGCGGACGACGTTGCCGGCCGCGTCGTAGTCGAAGACGGTGACGCGCCCGAGCCGGTCCGTCACCGCCTCGCGCCGCGCCGCGAGGTCGTGCGCGTAGGTGATGACCTTGCCGTCGGCGTCGGTGTGGCGGACGAGGCGGCCGTCGTCGTCGTACTCGTTGCGCACGGGCTGGAGGCCGCGCGGGTCGGTTATCGTCAGCAGGCCGTGGGTCGAGTCGTAGGTGAAGGCGGTGGCGTGGCCCTCGCGGTCGGTGAAGCCGACGAGGTTGCCGGCCGCGTCGTAGGCGTAGGCCATCGCGTTGCCGGCCGGGTCTGTGATCTGCGTAATGCGGCCCTGCGCGTCGCGCGTGAAGGCGATGCTCTTGCCCGAGGAGTGGAGGATGCCGCCGGGGCCGACCGTCAGCGTCTCGCCGTTGGGGGCCGCGACGCTCTGCACGCCGAGGCGCTGGTCGAGGACGATGACCGTCCCGTCGCCGGTCACGAGGCGGAAGCGCGTCGGGTCGTAGAGTTCGAGGTCGCCGATGGTTCTCAACTCGACGGGGCCGGGCGCGTCGCCGATGACGGCCGTCTCGTCCTCGCCGAGGGCCGAGAGCGAGCCGCGCGTGCCGGGCAGCGGGGCGAACCCGACCGACGCGAACTGGATCGGGGTGAGCACGCCGCAGCGCGGGTTGGTGACGGTCTGGAACTGGTAGACCGTGTCGTCGGGGAAGGTGATGGTGACGAAGCGGGGCCGCCGCGGCTGGAGGCAGTAGGTCGGCAGGAAGCCGCCGGTCTGCGTCTGCTCCCACGCGGAGCCGAGGACACCGCTCTTCTCGACGCGCACGTTCCTGATGCCGAGCGTCCAGCCGACGCCGAAGTCGCCGGCGCGTTTGTCGCGGCTGTCGTAGGTGCGCGTGACCTCGATGGGCAGCCCGCCGACGGACATGCTGAGGTCGTCGAACGAGAGGCTGAAGTGGCCGACCTTCTGCGACCCCTTCACGACGAGGCTGACGGAGGCGGCGGCGGTCTGCGCGGCCGCGTCGGTGGCGACGAGGCGCAGGGTGTAGGTGCCGTTGAGGAGGAGCGTGGGGTCGAAGACGCCGAGCAGCCCGCCTTCGACGGGCGCGTTGCCGGAGGCGAGCGCCGTCCAGCCCGCCGCGCTGCCGTCGCCGTGGGCGTATTCGAGCCGCCAGTTGCTGCCGGCGCTGACCGTGCCCGCGACGTTGAAGGGGCCGGTCACCTCGGCCCCGTCGGGCAGGCCGCCGAGGGAGACGACGGGCGGCGGGACGGCCGGGTTGACTTTGACGCCGACCTCGTCGGAGGTCGAAAGCAGGGAATCGTTGGCGGTGAGGCGGAGGACGTAGTCGCCCGGCTCGGAGAAGGAGGCGGCCGACGCCGCGCCGTTCGGCGGGTTGAAGGTGACGGAGCCGGGGCCGCTGACGACGCTCCAAGTGACGGCGAGCGCGCCGCCTTCGGGCCAGCCGTCGTCGTCGGCCGCGCCTTCGAGGGCGGCGGTGTTGGGCAGGGTGATGGAGCGGTCGGGGCCGGCGTTGACGCTGGGCGGCTGGTTCTCGCCGCCGACGGTCACGCTGAGCTCGTCGTGGGCGGCGAGTTCGGTGTCGCTGGCCGTCAGTCTCAGGGTGTACGTGCCGGGCGCGCCGAAGCGCGCGGCGGTGGAGGCCGCGTGCGGGTCGGCGAAGGTGACGGAGCCGGGGCCGGCCGTCTTGCTCCACGTGACGAGGAGCGCCGAGCCGCGGGGCAGGCCGTCGTCGTTGACGACGCCGTGGAGGGCGGCCGCCGACGGGTGCGTCACCGTCTGGTCGGAACCCGCCTCGACGGCGGGCGCTTCGTTCCCCGGCAGCACTTCGACGACGACGGTGTCGCCGCGGGTGAAGGCCGAGTCGGAGGCCGTGAGCTTCAGCTCATACGTGCCGGCGGCGCCGAAGGTGACTTCGGTGGCGGGCGAGTCGGGCCGCGCGAAGGTGACCGGGCCGGGGCCGCTCACCTTGCTCCAAGAGATGTCGAGTTTGCGGCCGCCCGGCAGCCCGTCGTCGCAGGCCGAGCCGGCTAGGTTGGTCTTCGTCACCCCCTCAAGCGTCTGGTCGGGGCCGGCGTTCACTTCCGGCGCGAGGTCGGCCGGCGTGTCCACGTCGAAGCCGCTCGTGCCGACGGAGAGGTCGTAGAGGACGGGGCTTTCGCCGCTCGAAGCGCGCTCGAACCTGACGCTCACGCGCGCGTAGCGGCCGGCGGGCACTTCCGGGTCGTCGCCGTTCGAGACCACGACGGGCTGGCCGAAGCTCGTGCCGTCCTCGCCGGTGGCGACGGAGACGGTGAGCAGCCCGTCGCCGCAGACCCGCGCCGTCCAAGCGACGCGACCCCACTCGGCGCCCGCCTGCTCGCCGTCGAAGACGACCGACCAAGTGCCCTGACCGGGCGCGCCCGACAGCGTGCTGCCCGTCATGTCGCTGTAGTTGTACGGGACGCCGCCGAGGTCGCGGGTCGTGAAGTCCACCGCGCCGACTCTGGTCACGCCGTCCGCGCCGACGGGGCCGAGGCTCGGGTCGATGCGCGAGACGTTCCAACTGTTGTGGTTCGTCGCCCAGACTTTGCCCTTCGCGTCCACGGCGACGCCGGTCGGGCCGCTGCCGACGGCGACGTTGCCGACGAACGCGCCGTTACTCTTCAGGTGGCCGACCGAGGTGTCGAAGAGCGAGTGCGCGACCCACACGTCGTCGTTCTTATCGACGACGCAGCCCTGCGCCCAGTGAGAGCCGTGATTGAACGTGCCGAGGGGCGTGCCGTCCGGCGCGAACTTGTGAATCAGGTTGCCGCCCAGCGAGGTGTTCCAGACGTTGCCCTTGCTGTCGATGCAGAGGCCGTAGCTGTCGTGGCCGTAGCCCTTCCAGTTGCCGCCGTTCGGCCCCGTGAGTGGCTTGGAGGTGTCCCACCGCAGCAGCGGGTTCGAAGACCAGATGACGCCGTTCTTGTCGATGAGGCCGCCGTAGCCGCCGTAGCCGACGGAAAACTCGGTGCGCTTGACGAGGCCGGTCTTGCCGTCGATGAGGTCGAAGTGGCGGCCGAACGTGCCGCTCACCCACACGTCGTTGTCTTTGGTGACCGAGACGTGGCGCGTGCCGAAGGAGCTGACCTTCGTGTAGTTGATGACGCACTCGTCCGCGGCGGTCTTGACGCCGCCTTCGGTGTCGGCCCCGTTCGCGTTCGTCCACGGGCGCAGGTCGCCGTAACCCGTCGAGGTGTCGATCACGCCGTTGCCGTTGCGGTCAACGCACTGGCCGTTCTCCTGAAGGCCGACCCGCAAGACGCTGTTGCCGTCGCGGTTCGAGGCCCAGACGTTGCCGTTGTGGTCCACGGTCGTGCGCGACGGGTTGCGCCACTGGCCGTGCGGCGCGGTGAAGTACTCGCCGAGCACAGCCCCCGTCTCGGTGTCGATCTTGACGAGGGTTCCCTTCGACGAGACGGCGACCCAGATGAAGTTGAAAGTCTTCGCCGTGTCGTCGAGCTGCAACTGGTCGGGGACTGCGCGCGTGACGTTGATGGAGCTGCCCTCGTCGAAGTCCGCGTCGAGCGTGTAGACGCGGCCGCGCGCGGCGACACCGGGGGCGACGACGACGGTCACCTCGTCGCTGCCGCTCAGCTCCGTGTCGCTCGCCGTGAGGCGTAGGACGTAGGTGCCGGGCGCGCTGAAGGTGGCGGTCGTCGCGGCGGCGTGCGGGTCGGCGAAGGCGACCGCGCCGGGGCCGCTCGTGACGCCCCAGTCGAGACTGAGGGACGAGCCGCGCGGCAGCGCGTCGTCCGTGACCGCGCCGTCGAGTCGGGCCGCGTCGGGCAGCCTGACGGTCTGGTCAGGCCCGGCCTCGACGGCGGGCGGGCGGTTGCGCGGGACGACCTCGACGCTCACCGTGTCGCTGCGCGTCAGGTGGCCGTCCGAGGCGGTCAGCTTCAGGGTGTAGACGCCCGGCTCGGAGAAGGCGGCCGTCGTCGAAAGGCTCAGGGGGTCGCCGAAGCTCACGGGCCCCGGCCCGCCCGACGCGCCCCAGTTGACGCGGAGCGTGCCGCCGCGCGGCAGGCCGTCGTCGCTGGCCGTGCCGTTGAGGCTCACGGTGTCGGCCGGCAGCGTCAAAATCTGGTCGGGGCCGGCGTCCACGGCCGGCGGGCGGTTGACGGGCGGCGGCGGCACGTCCGTCTCCGTCACCTGCAACAGGCCGTTGCCGCTGACGGAGAGGCGGTCGCACGTCACCGTCCCGCGGAGGCGGCCGCGCCCCGCGATCTCGA
>DATMVI010000172.1:0-3090 GCA_035563275.1 Pyrinomonadaceae bacterium | reverse complement strand
TCGGCGCGGGCGGCGCCGCGGCGGGCGCGGCCGCCGGCGACACCCTCGAAGACAACCTCGCGCGCGGCCTGCCGCACGACGAGCTGTTCGTCTACGAACACGCGCTCCGCTGCGGCCGCAGCGTCGTCATCGTGCTGGGCGACTCCGACGAGCAGGCCGAGGCGGCGCGGCAGGTCTTGGGCCAGTCGGGGGCCGAGAGCCTCGACGCGGCGCGCGAGGATTGGTGGGTGGGCCTGCGCGACGCGGAGAAGCAGGAGTGCGCGGAGGCGGGCGGCGACTTCGCGCGCGACGAGCCGGACTACCGCCGCGGCTTCGAGGCGGCGCTCCACCCGCGCGCGCGCGGACGCTCCTACGAGGAGGACGCCGGGCGCCTGCGCGAGCGCTTCGGCGAGGACTGCGAGCGGCCGCCCTTCCGCGCCGGCTACGAGCGCGGCCGCCGCTACCAGAGCGAGATGGCCGAGAGGCACAAGGGTTGAGGGACACGCTCGTCAGCATCCTCGTCCTCGGCGGCATCCTCGTCGTGAGCGCGCTCATCACACACTGGTTCGCGCGCGCGATGTACAACCGCTGCGCCGCCTGCGGCACGCTCAACGCCCGCCGCCGCGCCAACTGCCGCGCCTGTCAGGGGCCGATTAAGGGCGGCTGATTGCGCGCGGGTCAGGTCTGCCTCGGGCGTCCGGCGCGGGGATTTTCGACACGGAGGGCACGGGGTTTCCGACAGGGCTCACGGAGAAAACCGATCGTCTTCTCTGCGAACTCTGCGCGGACTCCGTGCCCTCCGTGTTTACATCCGCCGCCCGACCCGCTCGACCGCCGCGGACGGAATCCCGGTTGACGCCCCACGGAACACGTCATGCTTCGTAATAAATTCATTGCCGCGTCGTCCTCCCTCGTCCTCTGCTCGGCCTTCGCGTTCGCGCAGGCGCCCCCGCCGCCCGTGCCCCCCGCGTGGCAGACGCACGCCGAGAAGACCGATTACCGCGAGACGCCGACCCTCGGAGAGACGTTGAGCTTCGCGCGCCGGCTCGCCGCCGCCTCGCCGTGGGTGCGCGTGACGACGTTCGGGCGGAGCGGGCAGGGGCGCCCGCTCCCGCTCGTCGTCGCGGCCAAAGGCGGGACGCTGACCCCCGCGGCCGCGCGCCGCGCCGGCAAGCCGGTCGTCCTCGTGCAGGCGTGCATCCACGCCGGCGAGACCGACGGCAAGGACGCCGGCCTCGCGCTGCTGCGCGACATCGCCGTCACGAAGACGCGCGCCGCGCTCCTCGACCGCCTCGTGCTCCTCTTCATCCCCGTCTACAACGCCGACGGGCACGAGCGGCGCAGCCCCTTCAACCGCATGAACCAGAACGGCCCGGCCGAGATGGGCTGGCGCGCCAACGCCACGAACCTCAACCTCAACCGCGACTACGCCAAGGCCGACGCGCCCGAGACGCGCGCGTGGCTCCGGCTCTGGGACGAGTGGCGGCCCGACCTCTTCGTGGACTGCCACGTCACCGACGGGGCCGACTACCGCTACAACGTCACGTACCAGTTCGAGTCCGGCGAGAACGTCCACCCGGCCGTGCGCGCGTGGTCGAAAGCGGCCTTCGAGCGCCGCGTCGTGCCGGCGGCCGAAGCGGCCGGCAACCTTCTTTCGCCCTACCTCTCCTTCCGCGACAACCGCGACCCCGCCCGCGGCGCGGACGCCCTGCTCACCTCGCCGCGCTTCGCCACCGGCTACGCGCCCCTCGCGCGCAACCGCCCCGCCCTCCTCATCGAGACGCACATGCTCAAGCCGCACCGCTCGCGCGTCCGCGGCACTTACGACCTTTTGCGCGCGACGCTCGAAGAGGTCAACCGCGACCCGGCCGCGCTGCTGCGCGCGGTTCAGGAGGCCGACCGGCAGACCGAAGCCTCCGGCCGCGTCTATGACGCTTCGAGGGGCGTGGCCCTCAGCGTCCGCCTCACCGACCGCCCCGCGCCGATGCTCTTCAAAGGCTGGGAGGCGCGCACCGAGCCGAGCGAGATTTCCGGGGCGACCCGCATCACTTGGGGCACCACCCCGCGCGATTCGGAAATCCCTTTCTACGCCGAGACGCGCGCGGCCGTCTCCGTCGCGCCGCCGCTCTACTACGTCATCCCGCCGCAGTGGTCGGAGGCGGCCGGCGTGCTGCGCGCGCACGGGCTGACGGTCAGGCGGCTCGGCGCGGCGGCCACGCTCGAAGTCGAGAGCTTCCGCTTCCGCGACGTGAGGTTCGCGCCCGCGTCGTTCGAGGGGCGGCAGGTGGCGAGGTTCACGAGCGAGCCCGTGCGCGAGCGCCGGACGTACCCGGCCGGCTCCTACGTCGTGCCTCTGGCGCAGGCGGCGGGCCGCGTCGCGCTCCACCTCCTCGAACCCGACGCGCCCGACTCGCTCGTCGCGTGGGGCTTCTTCCACCCCGTGTTCGAGCAGAAGGAGTACGGCGAGGATTACGTCCTCGAAAAACTCGCGCGCGAGATGCTGGCGCGGGACGAGAATCTGAAACGCGAGTTCGAACAGCGACTCGCCTCCGACCCGCAATTCGCGGCCAGCCCCGCCGCGCGCCTCCGCTTCTTCCACGAGCGCTCGCCCTACTGGGACAGGCAGATGAACCTCTACCCCGTCGGCCGCCTCACCCGCCCGCTCACCACGACCCTCGTCAACTAAAAGGGCGCCGGGCGCCGGGGATGAGCGTGTTGCTCCACCCCGGCGCCCGGCACCCAAAAAGGGGAGGGCGGCGACGCAATGAACGCCGCCGCCCTCTGGTTGTCCCCCTTCGCAGAACTTTAGACCGTGCGCCGGCCCGTGAGCAGGTTGATGACCAGGATCACGAGCGCCACGACGAGCAGCAGGTGAATGAAGCCGCCGAGGGCGTAGCCGCTCACTAGCCCAAGAAGCCACAGGATCAGAAGCACCACCAGAATCGTCCACAACATGTTCGCGTTCTCCTTTTCAAGCCTCAGTGTAATTCCTTCGGTTCGTCTGAACCCTTACTCGACACCCACTCGTGCAACGCCCATGCCAGCCCCCCGGACTCGCGCCCTCCGGCGCTTAAGTCCAAATATCAAAAGATTTCGGCCGCCGGCCGACCT
>DATMVI010000171.1:0-21489 GCA_035563275.1 Pyrinomonadaceae bacterium | reverse complement strand
CATCGTCGTGTAGGCGTCGCTCTGCTGGCGGCAGACCTCCCGGAACTCGGCGGCGCTCTCCGCGTAGCGGCCCTGCCTGAGCCGGAGCACGCCGAGGCCGTGGCGCGCGGGGTAGTAGTCGGGGTCGAGCTCCAGCGTCTTCTGGAGCTGGCTGTGGGCCTGCTCAAGGCGGCCCATGGTAATCATGTTGGCGGCCATCCCCAGATTGATCCTCTGCGAGAGCGGGTCGAGCTCGTGGGCCAGCTCGTACTCGGCCGCCGCCGCCTCGAGGCGGTCGATGTACATCAGGTAGGAGCCGTAGCGCTGGTGCGCGATGGAGGAGTTGGGGTTCAGCTCGATGGCGCGCTGGTACTCGACCTCCGCGCCGGCCCAGTCGTGGTCGTAGTAAATCTTGATGAGGCCGAGCGAGGCGTGGCCCTCGGAGAGCTCTTCGTCGAGCTCGATGGCGCGCAGCGCGGCGGCTTTGGCTTTGGGCAGCGCCTCGTTCGGCGGCATGTGGGCGTCGGAGAGCCTGAAGTAAGAGTCGGCCAGCCCGGCGTAGGCGAGCGCGTAGTTGGGCTCGACGGCGATGGCCTCCTGAAAGTGCTCGATGCCCTTCTCGACCCACTCCCTGCTGAACTTGTTCCAGAAGTAGCGGCCCTTCAGGTAGAGCTGGTAGGCGCGCGCGTCGTCCGTGTAGCGCTTCGCCAGACGCTTGCGCTCCTCGCTCGTCAGCCTGAGGCGCAGCTTCTCGGAGACGTGGCGCGCGATCTCGCCCTGCACGGCGAAGATGTCGGAGAGGGGGCGGTCGTACTGCTGGCCCCAGAGCTGCGAGCCGTCGGAGGCGTCAACCAGCTCGACCCTGACCACCAGCCGGTCGCCGACGCCGAGCACCCGGCCGACGAGGACGGACTGCACGCTCAGCTCGCGCGCCACCTCGACCGGGGCCGAGGTTTCGCCCTTGAAGCGGAAGACCGTGCTGCGGGCCATGACCTTCAGAGAGGGGAGCTGCGAGAGGTTGTTGATGATGGTCTCGGTGATGCCGTCCGAGAGGTATTCGAGGTTGGGGTCGTTGCTCGTGTTGGCGAGGGGCAGGACGGCGAGCGAGCTGACGACGCCCGCGCGCTCCTTGGCCGCGCCCTCGGCGGCCGCGGGGCGCGGGGGGCGGTCGTCGCCCTCGCCGCCCACCTCGGTGACGCGGGCGATGAAGCGGTAGCCGCTCTTCGGGACGGTCTCGATGAAGCGGGCGTGGTCGCGCCCCTCGCCGAGCGCCTTGCGCACCATCGACATGCTGACGGTGAGGTTGTTCTCCTGCACGGCGGTGTCGGGCCACATCTCCTCCATCAACTCCTCTTTCCTCACGAGCTGCCCGCTGCGGCGCACGAGCAGCAGCAGCATGTCGAAGAGCTTGGGAGTCAAAGGCACGTCGCGGCCGTCGCGCAGCAGGCGACGCTCGACCGGGATCAGGCGGAATGGTCCGAAGTCGTAAGCGTGCATACTCTTCACTCATAGTAACCCAGAGTAAGGAATAGACACATAGTAAGACGCTTCGGTTCCCGATGCCTAGAGCGGACAGGTAAGGGGGTGAGGGCGGCGGGGGGGCTGGCGCTTTAAAGTTTCGCCGCGGCGTAGCGGCCGCGGCCCCTGAATTTCGCCCCGAGCAGGCGAGACCAGCGGACGAGGGCGGGCCGCCACAGCCTCTCGCCGAAGAGGGCGATGAGCGCGAGGGTGAGGAGTTTGCCGGTCAGGCCGAACCGGCCGATCAGCCAGCCGCCGGCCCAGCCGACGATGAGCCAGATGAGGAAGAGCGTGTAGGCGAGCGACGCGGCCCAGTAGGTGACGTAGAGCACGGGCCGCCGCGGCCCCTTCGGCGGCTCGGCCTCGCGCCCCGCCCACCGCCGCACGAGCGAGCGCACGTAGGCCGACGAGTAGGCTTGCAGGTTCTGCGCGCCGACCAGCTGCGACAGCGCGTAGTAGCCGTCCAGCTTAATCAGCGGGTTGCAGTTGACGAAGACGTTGAGCGTGCCCGCGAAGAAGATGAGGAAGCCGAGGTCGGCGAGCCGCGTCCGCGGCGGGGCCGCCAGCCAGAGGAGCGCGCCGAGGGCGCCGGCCAGAAGCTGAAAGTAGATGCCGGCGAAGATCACCCAGAGCCGCTCGCGCCTGCGCCCGAGGCGGTGGATGTCGGTCACGTCGCAGTAGAAGGCGGGGATGAGGAAGAAGATCAGCAGCACGCCCGTCTCCGGCACGTCGCCGCCGAAGTGCTTGCACGCGAGGCCGTGGGAAACCTCGTGCAGGACGGTGATGACGACGACGAAGAGCATGATGACCGCCAGCCCGTACTCGGCGTGAATGCGCGCCGCGTAGGCGACGACCTCCGCCGACCGCATCGACATCAGGGCGGCGACGAGCGCCATGACGACGAAGGAGGCGACGACGTAGGGCCGGCCGAGCGCGCGGCCGATGCGCCGGTCGAGCCGGCCGAGCAGGCGGTCGGGGTTGAAGACCGGGAACTTCATGTAGAAGCCGAGGGCGGGTTTCGCCGCGCCGCGCGCCGCCCCCGCAGCCCCGCCGCCGCGCGCGATGAGGCCGAGCGAGTCGAGCTTGGTGAGGAACCTGACGAGCGATTGCAAAGAGGGGCGCGGCCCCGCCTCCGCGCCCAGCCCGGCGGCGATCTCCTGCGGGGCGCGCGCGCCGTCGAAGCGGCGGAAGATTCCGTACTCGGCCGGCTTCAGGAGGAAGTAGCGCGCGGCGGCGCGGCTCCGGACGACGTAGCGCGTCCGGCCGCCTTCGGCCTGCTCGGTAACGTCGATGTCGGCCGCGAGGCGCGGCGGGTAGTGGCAAAAGCTGCCGGCCTCCGCGTCGCCGTTCGTCATGTCGGCTCGGTCACTCAGGCTCACGTACGTGTCGGGGGGGGCGGCGCCTTCGAGGCTCAGGGCGTGGCGCGGAGGGCCGCGGACTCTTCGGGCGTCGCGGCCAGCACCACCAGCCCCTGCGTGACCAGTTGTTTGAGGAGCTTGCGGACGCCGCCGCCGGAGAGCCGGCCGGCGGCCGCCTCGCCGAGTTCCCCGAGCGAGCGCTCGCCGCCGTTCAGACTTTGCAGCACGGGCAGCGCCGCGGACGGCAGCTTCCAGCGCTTGCCGAGGGCGAAGAACGAGACGGACTTTCCGTCGGGGCTCGGCTTCAGCTTCAAGGCCCGCAGCGTGGACAGGCGCACGCGCGCCTCGTCCGCGTCCGGCAGCACGTCTCCGACGACGCTCCACGGCAGGCCGAGCCTCGGCCGCGGGGCGGCCATGCCGTCGAGGTAGTCGAAGAACTTGTCGAAGAGGTCGGGCGAGCGCCACATCTCCTGTAGCTCCTCGCGCAGCCTGAGGAAGTGCGCCTCCCTCTCGGCCGGGCCGGCGAAGCGCGGCAAGTCCATGCGGAAGGTCTCGCTGGCGCGCAACTGGCCGGCCACCCATTCGAGCAGGTCTACGCCCGTGCGGTTGAAGACGCCGATGGAGAGGTGAATCGAAGGCCCGCCGACGGGCACGACCCTGTGCCACCAGCCGCGCGGGATGTAGAAGAAGTCGCCGTCTTCGAGCAGCCCTTCCCAGAGGGGCTTCGCGGTCAGCTCCGGCCCCGGCTCGGGGTTGGCCGCGATGTCCTGCGGCAGGGGGTAAGGGCGGGTCGGGCCGTGGATGCTCCAGCGCTTGCGGCCGGCGACTTGCAGGATGAGCACGTCGTGGTCGTCCCAGTGCTCGTGCAGCGCGTTCGTCATCTGGAAGCTGACGTAAGCGTTGACGCGCATGTGCTCGTGGAAGACGCGTTCCAAGTCGGCCGTCAGTTCGAGCAGCGGGCGGCCGCTCACCTCCTCGATGTTATCGACGACGAGCGACGCGCCCTGCCGCAACTGCTCGCCGAGCGCGGCGGCCTGCACCTTGGCCTTGAAGACCCTTTTGTCGCGCCGGTTCGGGACGTGCCGGAGGAAGTTTTCGGGCGGCACCATCTGGTGCTCTTTGAGCAGGTGCAGGCGCGGGAAGTCGAACTCGTAGCGGCAGACGAGCTCGTCGAGCCGCTCCCACGTCAGCAGCTCGGCGAACTTGCCCGGCCGGCCTTTGACGTGGAGGAAGTTCCGCCCCCAGCTCGACTCGAAAAACTCCCGCGGGGAACACGGCTCCAACAGCTCGGTTAAGTTACGCGCCATGGTGGTGAATCTCGGCCCGGGCCGGGGGAGTTTTTTGCGCGCGCGGGGTGAGGGTCGCGGGCTGCGGGCGCGCCGTAAGCGGCACAAGGGCGCGGCGTCAACGTGGTCGTCGCGACCGTCCCGGCCCCGGGCTGTGGGGGAGGCGCGGGGCGTTGCTGCCGTGCCCTTGTGACCCTTTGTCGAAGAGGTTGTTCAGTCGGCGATGACGACGCCGGGCGAGGCGAGCTGCTCAATCTCTTCGATCTCGATCTCGAAGCCGGCCTCGTCGGCCGGCGTCTCGAACTCGGTCTGCTTCTCGTTCATCGCTATTCCTCCGTGAGCGTGGGCAAGAGGGGTTGGGGGCGGCTCAGTCGGCGAGCAGGGTGCCGGGCGAGGCGATCTGTTCAATCTCCTCGATCTCGATCTCGAAGGTGACCTCTTCGGTCTGGGGTTCGACTTTGGTGTTGTTCTCTTCGGTCATGGCCTTCTCTCTTTCCGGGCGCCGAAAGGGGCGGACGAAGCGGGGCGGGCGGCGGTCATCGGGCTGGTCGGGGGAGACTCGGGCGGCGGCGCGGCGGTCGCCCTCTGAGGCCGCGCGCCGGGGCTTCCGGCCTCAGAGCTTCTAACAAAACCCCGTTCGCCAGTGAGAGGCATTTTCAGCCTCCCCGACGCCGGTCCGCCTCCGGGGTTTTGTTAGAAGCCCTCAGGCCGGCGGGGCTCTTAGTCGCTCATCAGGATGGCGGCGGCCCCGATCTCTTCCATCTCTTCGATCTCGATCTCGAAGCTGACATCCTCGGTCTGGGGTTCGAACTCGGCGGTGTTCGTTTCGGGCATGGCGTTTCTCCTCTTAGGGGTTGAGGGCAGGTCGCCGGAATGGCCTTCGGCCGCGAGGTTTCAACTGCGGCCTGACGGCCGTCGCGCTGAAGCCGTGGCGGGCCTCTCCGGCGGAGATAAAGAACCTTGCGGAGTGAACCGTTGCCGGTTCGCCGTGGGAGAACCCGGTCGCGGTTGGAGCTTTTCAACCTCCGACCCTTGATGGCGCAGACTATAAACGGGAGGCGCGGGATAAGTCCTTAATTTTTGCTAAATAGTTGCTAATTATTCCCTAATACTTCGGCGAACAGGCCGACCCGCGAGTGAACCCTCGACGCGCCGCGCGGGCTTCAAAGCCGCCGCCCGCGCGTAAATGTGATTGGCCGCCGGGCGGCGCGGCGTGAGATTATCAACGGGTCAGCGCCGGCCGAAAAGTTAACCTCGGGAGGGGACGGATGGAAGACCTTTTACGTGACGTAACGCGGCGCGCGGTTCGATACCACGACGGCCTGAAGGCGCGCGGCGTGGCGCCGTCAGCGGAGGCGGTTGAGAACTTGGCGCGGCTGAGGGGGCCGCTGCCGCGGAAGCCCGCCGGGCCTCAAGAGGTTCTCGCCCTGCTCGACGAGGTCGGCTCGCCGGCCACGACGGCTTCGGCGGGCGGGCGGTTCTTCGGGTTCGTGACGGGCGGCTCTCTGCCGGCGGCGCTCGCCGCCAACTGGCTCGCGGGGGCTTGGGATCAGAACGCCTTCAGCTTCGCCAGCTCGCCCGCGGCCGTCGTCCTTGAAGAGGTCGCGTTGGGGTGGCTCGTAGAAGCGCTGGCGTTGCCCGCGGGGTGCGGCGGGGCGTTCGTGACCGGCGCGACGATGGCGAACTTCACGGCGCTGGCCGCCGCCCGCGACGACGTGCTGGGCCGGTTCGGTTGGGACGTTGAGGCGGAAGGTCTGTTCGGCGCGCCGCCGGTGAAGGTCGTGGTCGGCGCGGAGGCCCACCCGACGCTGCTGAAGGCACTCGGGATGCTGGGCCTCGGGCGGGGGCGGCCGGTCACGGTGCCGGCCGACGGGCAGGGGAGGATGCGTGCCGGGGCGCTCCCGCCGATGTCGAAGTCCGAGCCGACCATCGTCTGCATACAGGCCGGGAACGTGAACACGGGGGCGTTCGACCCGGCCGGCGAAGTGTGCGCGGCCGCGCGCGAGGCGGGCGCGTGGGTTCACGTGGACGGGGCCTTCGGCCTGTGGGCGGCCGCTTCGCCGGCGCGGGCCCATCTGGCGGCGGGCTTCGCGGAGGCAGACTCGTGGGCGACGGACGCGCATAAGTGGCTCAACGTCCCGTACGACTCGGGGCTGGCCTTCGTCCGCCGACCCGAGACGCTGAGGGCCGCGATGGCGATCAGCGCCGCGTACCTGCCCGAGGGTGAGGCGCGCGAGCCGATGCGGTACACGCCGGAGGCTTCGAGGCGGGCGCGCGGCGTCGAGGTGTGGGCGGCCCTGCGCTCGCTCGGGCGCGAGGGGCTGGCAGACATGATCGAGCGCAACTGCCGGTTCGCGGCGCGCTTCGCCGAAGGCTTCAGGGTCGCGGGTTATGATGTCTTCAACGAGGTCGCCCTCAACCAAGTGCTGGTCTCGTTCGGCGACGCGGAGGCGACCCGGAGGGTCGTCGCCGGGGTTCAGGCCGAAGGCACTTGCTGGTGCGGCGGGACGCTCTGGCAGGGGCGCGCGGCGATGCGCGTCAGCGTCTCCTCGTGGGCCACCACCGAAGAGGATGTCGAACGGAGTCTGGATGCGATCCTGCGCGTCGCGTCGGGGGAGGCCGGAGGAAAGTGATACCGGCTTGCGGGACAAAATAAGGGGGAGGGCGCTTGAAGCCCCCTCCCTGCCTTGCGAATCGGCGGCCGCCGAGCTGAGTGGTAACAGCCAGCGCCCGCCCATTAATTAAGTCAGGCAGGGGCTTGCCGCCACTCGCCGAGCCTGACGTAAGGGGTCATTCATGCAACTCATCGTTCGCGTTTTCGCCGTCGCCGTTCTCCTCGTAGCCGGCCGCGCGCACGTCGCCGCGCGACAGGGCGCGGCTGACACGAAAGCCGCCGCGCCGCAGTCGAGCGCGGCCGGCTCGCTCGCTCAGGTTACGGAGCGCGCGGCCATCGTGCCGCGCGCTGACCATCACCAGCACATCGTCGGGCCGAGGGCCACCATCCCGTGGCCGCCTCTGGCCCCGGCCGCCAACCTGCCGCCGGAGCTGAGCCGCGTCGTTGCCGAGCGGAACCGGATCACGGGGACGCGGGAGCTCGGAGACCTCTACACGGAGACGGCGCAAGTCCTCGACGTGCAGGCCGAGGGCCAGCCGTGGGTGCGCGGCCCGGAAGCCATCCGGCGGCTGGTCGCCTCGCAAGACCCGGCGTCGCGCTTCGTCCCCCAGTCGTTCGCGGCGGGCGACACGGTCGCGTACGTGACCGGCGTCGCGGTCTTGGGGGGCGGCCCCGAGATGAGGGCGAACGTCGTCTTCGGTCTCAGGAAGGACGGGCGCGGCGTCTGGCGCATCGAGACCGAGCAGGCCACGCTAATCCCGCCGCCGCCCTTCGCCGTGCCGCTGACGGCCGACCAACTCATCCGGGACATGGACGAGACCGGCATCGAGCGCGCGGCGGTGCTCTCGGTCGCCTACTTCTTCGCGAGCCCCTCGCGCTCGTGGCCGGGCGACGAGTACGCGAACGTGAGGGCGGAGAACGACTGGGTGGCCGCGCAGGTCGCGCGCCACCCAGATCGTCTGGTCGCCTTCTGCGGCGTCAGCCCGATCAGGGATTACGCGGAAAGGGAGGTGCGCCGCTGCGCGGGCGAGCTGAAGATGAAGGGGTTGAAGCTGCACTTCCGCAGCTCGCGCGTTGACGTGCTCAACCCGGAGCACCTCGAGAAAGTGCGCCGCGTCTTCCGCGTCGCGAACGAGCTGGGGCTGGCGGTCGTCGCGCACACGAACGTGCGCCCGTACGGCCGCGAGCAGGCCGAGGTGTTTTTGAAGGAACTGCTCCCGGCGGCCCCTGATGTCGTCGTCCAGATCGCGCACCTCTGGGGCGGCAACGAGTTCGCGCCCGCCGCGCTCGGCGTGTTCGCCGACGCCGTCGCCGCCAAAGACCCGCGGACGAAGAACCTCTACTTCGACCTGACGGAGGTCGAAGCCGCCGCGGCGGTCTCAAGCGACCCGGCCGAGACGATGCGGGAGATCGCCCGGCTCATCCGCCGCATCGGTCTGGGGCGCATCCTCTACGGCTCGGACGCCGCCGCCACGCCCGACTCGCCGCCGACCTCGCTCCGCTGGGCGAGGCTGCGCCGCGCGCTGCCTCTGACGAACGAGGAGTTGAGGGTGGTCGCCGGCAACGTCGCGCCGTACATGCGTTGATTTACCGCGCGGCGGCGGGGCCGGAGACGGCGTCGATGAGGCCGACGATCTCTTCGGCGGGGGCGAGACCTTCGGCCTCCACCCAGACGCCCGTCCGGTCGTTGCCGATGAGGAGGAAGGGCGTGTGGAGCTGGGGGCCGAGGGGCTCGCCGGTGAAGTCCCAGACCAGTTTCTTCATCACGCCCTCCGCCCCGGTCACGAGCGTCCAGCCCGGCGCGACGCCGAAGTCCGCGCCCCACCGTTCGAGGCGCGCGGGCGTGTCGGCCTGCGGGTCTTTGCTGACCGAGACGAAGAAGACCTCTTTGCCCAGCCTCGCGGCGAGCCGCGACTGAAGCTTGGCGAGCGCGCGCCCCTGAATCGGGCAGACGAGCGTGCAGCTCGTGAAGAAGAAACTGATCACCACCACGCGCCCCTTAATCAGGTCGGAGTAGAAACGCACCTCCCGGCCGCGCTGATCCGAAACCTTCACGTCGGGGATTTCAAACCTCGCCGGGCCGACCGCGACGACGCCCGGCCGCCCGGCCTCCGGCGCCTGCGGCCGGCGAGCCTCGCGCGCGGCGGGCGGCGGGGCGGGGTGGTGTTCGTGCGCGTGCTGGTGCTGCGAGAGCGCCGGCGTCGAAGAGAGGACGCAGAGGAGAAGCGCCCACGCCGCGAGGCCGCGACGGCGCGTCGCGGCCTCGCGGCGTTGAGCGGCCCCGCGCCGTTGACGAGCATCGAGAGTTCGGGACACTTCCTTCAACCTTTCGCCCCCGACGACGCGCGCCGGAGGGTCGCTCGCGGGCGGCGCTCCCGGCCGCGGGCGGCGCGGCCGGGAGCGCGTCCTGCTGTTCACGCCGTCGGGTCGCCGACGGGCTGATGCCCGCCGCGCTCAGTAGATGCTGAAGCGCACGTCGGCGAGGAAGTTGCTGTTGCTGGGGGTGTTCGGGAACGTCCCCGCCGGGGTCGAGTACGTCCCCGCCCACGCCGTCAGCGGCCAGTTGACGACCGGCGGGCCGAAGGCGCTCGGGATTTTCGAGCCGTAGCCGTAGGCGTTGACGTTGTAGGAGACGCGGTATTTGACGCCGGGGGTGATGGTGTAGGGCGTCGTCAGGGCCGCCTCCTGCCAGCCGAAGGAAGTCTCGTTGGTGAAGTTGGCCTGCGCCAGCAGCACCCCGTCGTCGCTCCACAGCCGGCCGACGTGCGAGCCCACCTCGTTGAACGCCTTGAAGTAGCGGAGGTGCGTGATCTTGCCGCTGACGGCGGAGGAGAACTGGATCGACTGCTCCCACGAGCTGGCGCCCGCGAACACCCCGGTGGCCCCCGGCGGGAAGAAGGCCGGGAACATGGAGGCGCCGCAGATGACCGGCCGCGGGCTCGAATTGAGCCCCTCCGACAGGGGCATCACGGAGAGCTTCGCCTTTATCGAGTTCACGCCCTGCGTGGCGTAGAACGGGAGGTTGAAGACGAAGCCGTGGTAGCCGTTGCCCTTCCCGGCGTTGAGCAAGTCCTGCCGGAAGAGGTTCGCCGTCACCGTCCCGGCGTAGCTGTCGTTGACGAGGATGTCCACGTTGACGGGCGCGTTGGGGTTGTTCGGGTCCCACGCCCAGCCCCAAATCTGGTTACAGTTGATGCCGTCGATGTAGCCCTCCCGCTGCTCCACCTTGAGAGTCCACGCCTTCGAAGGGACGCCGCTCGAATTGATGAGGAAGAGCATGTAGTAGCCCGGCGGGGCCATCTCGGAGAGCATCGGCGAGTAGACCTTCAGCGACGAGGTGCCGTTCGGCAGGGCGGTCAGGAAGATCGCCCGCTGGTCGTAGTTGATGCCGTGCGTCACCGAGGGCAGCCGCACGAGACTCACCTTCGTGATGCTCGACGGGTTGTTGACTTGGACCGTGAAGTTTTGCATGTAAGAGATGCTGTCCGGGGCGTGGTTGATGACGGGCCGGGTCGCCTCGGTCCCGTTCGAGTTGAAGAGGTAGGGCGGCGAGTAGATTTCCACGTCCTTGTGGCCGTAGACGCGGCAGTTGATGTTCGTCGGGGCCGACGAGTCCACGCAGGTGTAGGTGACGCCGGGCGTGGCGGTCGGCACGACCTCGCCGCCGGCCGCCGGCAGCCCGCCGCCGCCGACGAGGACGCGCGCGTCGGGCAGCAGCAGGCCGACCGAGTGGTAGGCGCGCGGGATGCCCGAGGGGTTCGGGGCCAGATTCGTCCACGTCCCCGTCTGCGGGTTCCACATCTCGGGGACGGTCGCCGCGCCCTCGGCGCACCCGACATCGTTAATGCCCCCGCACTGCGTGCCGCCGGTGACGAGCACCTTGCCGTCGGGCAGGACGGTCGCGTTGTGGTACTTCCGCTTGTGGCTCATGGAGGCGGTCGCCTGCCAGAAGGGCGAGCTGTTGGAGAGGTCGATGGTCTCGGCCTCGGCCAGCGTCAGGCCGCCCGTGGTGGAGCGCCCGCCGACCATCAGTATCTTGTTGGTGGCCCCGTCGTAGGTCACGGTCGCCCCCTCGAAGTGGGTGTTGATGGGGGTGGTGACGTTGGTGAACTGCCCGTTCCAAGTGCCGCCCGGGTACTGGTAGAAAGACTTGCTCGCGTTCGCCGCGCCCGGCCCGGCGACGAACACCCGGCCGTTATTCCAGAGGTGGAGGTAGGGGTAGGCGGGGATCGAGCCGGAGGCGGTGAAGGGCTTGACCATGCCGTTGAGCGTGTAGATGTCCGGCACGTCGTTGCGCGAGGCGGCCCCGTTGTCGTAGCCGGAGACGACGAGCGTCTCGCCGCTCGGGAGCGTCACGTTCGACGGGTACCAGCGCCCCTTCTGCATGTGGCCGGCGACCGTCCACGTGTTGTCGGCCGGGTTGAAGATGTTCACGTCGTCCTCGCCGATGCCCTCTTTGCTCGGGTTCGAATCGTCGCGCACGTGCCCGCCCGTGACGAGCAGGCGGCCGTCGGGCAGGAACGAGTGCGCGGAGCAGAAGAGGTTGGTCGTGTTGTTCGCGATCGTCATCTTGGCCTTCGTCACCGGGTGCCACGTGTAAGTCAGGCAGCCGCCGCCCCTGTCCCACTTGTCCACGGGGTGCTTGTCGCGCCCCCAGTAGAGGAGCCGCCCGTCCGGCAGCAGGCTGATGTGAACGGGCACGGTGTCGAGGTTCTCGACCGGCCCCCACTGGCCGACGACGTTGGGGCCGGATTGCGGGGCGGCGCCGCGGGCGGCCGTGACTTTGCCGGCCTTCGGCGGCGCGTCGCCGCCTTTGGCCTCGGTCGGGGCCGGGGCGTGCGGCGCGCCCGCGACGAGCAGGAGGCCGAGGCAGCAGGCGAAACAGATGAGACGGAGCGAGCGGAGCGGCGAGGGGAGACTGGCGTGGCTCATGGCGATTAAGCTCCTTGCGCGAGACGTGAAGCGGGTTGAGTGGGTTCCCGCTGCCGCGCTACGAACGGAGGAGGGCGGCGAGCGGCGTGGCGTCGCGTGAGAGCAAGTCGCAGGGAGGCCCGTCGCCGGGGCAGCCTCAGACCACTTGCCGGGCAGAGTTCGGTGGTAAAGATTATGAGGGCAAACTGTCGTAGTGCGTTAGGGCGCGGCTCTTATAGTGCAAACCCGGCGTCGTGTCAACAACTTATTTGGCCCCGCCGCGGCGCCGCGGCCGCGTCCGCCGTTACACGCTCACGGCACGCAGCGGTCGAGGCGCGAGGCGAGGAGGTCGATGCCCTTGAGGCGGCGCGTCGCGGTGTCGAGCGAGAGGCGCGCGCCCAGACGGCCGTTGGCGCAGTTGAGCCTGATGAGGCTGTCTCCCTTGCCGTCGCCCGCGAGCGCTTCGCCCGCCTCGCACGCGCCCCACGCCGAGGCGGCGGCGAACTGCCGGCGCATCCGTTCGAGGTCGAGGCCCGGCGCGGCCAGAGCCTCGGCGGCCTTCGCGTCCCACGCGCCGAGGAGCCGCACGACCGACTCCAACACCCTGCCCGTCTCCTCCGAAGGCGGCATCACCGACTGCGTGTAGAGCGCTTGGACGCGGGGCGGGCTGGTCGGCGCGAGCGTGATCGAGACGTTCACCCAGCCGCGCTCGCAAGGCATCTTCCACGTCCCGCGCATCGCGTTCTCGGCGTCAATCTTCGCGCCCGCGCGGCAGTTGCCGTGCCTCCCGGCCAGCTCTTTAAAGGCGGCGGCGCGCCGCGCGGCAGGCTCGTCCATGAAGAGATTGTCGGCGGCGACGCGCGAGGCCAGAGCGTCGTCCCACTTGTTGACGAGTTGCGACACGTCGCGCTGCGCCGCGAGGAGCGCGGGCGAAGGCTCGGGCACGCGCTTCCGCAGGGCGCCCGTGCGGTCGAGGGCGGCGACGGCGTCGTTGAACATCCCGCCCCAGCCGGCGTAGGTGACGTTCCCCATCGCGATCAGCCCGACGCCGTACTCCGGCAGCCAGCGCATCAGAGAGCCGTAGCCGGGCAGCCCCCCTCCGTGGCCGACGACGTAATCGTGCCGGCAGTCGGCCGTGACGCCGAGGCCGTAGCCGTACGAGTAGCTGCTGAGCTGGAGCGGGGCGTCGACGGCGTTGCGGAAGACGCTCGTGCCCTCGGCCCGCCACGCCTGCTGCATCTCACGCGCGGAGGCGCGCGAGACGGGGCCGCGCTCCGCGTCGTCCCGCGGCGGGAAGGCCGACATCAGGAAGGCGACGTAGCGCGCGAGGTCGCGCGCCGAAGTCCACAGCCCGCCCATCGCGCCGAACGAGCCGTGCGCGAGCAGCGCCTCCGGCTTCCACGCGTTCTCCTCCCAGCGGTACCCGGCGGCGCGGCGCTCGCGCGAGATTTCGCTGACCTCGAAGGCGCTCGCCGTCATCCCCAGCGGCCGGAGGATTTCGTCGCGGACGTACTGCGCGTAAGGCCGCCCCGAGGCTTTGGCGACGACCTGACCGAGGACGGCGAAGCCGTAGTTCGAGTACTCGAAGGCGACGCCCGGCGCGTTCGAGAAGGGGATGCCGGCGCGCATCCACGCGCGCATCGTCTCGTCCGTTTGCGCGAGCTGGCGGTCGCCCCACGGGTTGTCTTCGGGGAAGCCTTCGGAGTGCGTGAGCAGGTGGCGGACGGTGATCGCGGGCGAGTCCTTCGTCGGGTAGGGGAGTTCGGCGAGCGCCGGCACGTAGCGCGAGACGGGGTCGTCCAGAGAGAGCTTCCCCTCGTCGCGCAGCTTGAGGACGGCCATCGCCGTGAAGCTCTTCGTCATCGAGGCGATGCGGAAGACCGAGTCGGGCGTGACGGGCGCGCGCGTCTCCGTGTCCTGCACGCCGGCCGCCTTCACCCACGCCAGCTCGCCGTCGACGACGATGCCCATCACCGCGCCCGGCATCCGCCGCCGCTCGACCCACGCCGCGAACAGCCGCTCGATCTCGGGGAAGGCGGCGGCGAGCTTCCGCGCGCGCTCGGGGTCGGCGAAGCGCGGCGGCGGCACCGCCCCGTTCGAGAAGCGGCGCTGCGCGCCCGCGGCCGGGGCGCAGGCGAGCGAGGCGAGCAGCAGTGCGGTCAGGGCGTTGGTGAGCCTCCGGGAGTGACGCATCTTGGAACCTCCGCGACGGGACGAAATCTGACAGGAAGGCGCGCGGTAAAACGCGGGTGAGTATAGAACAGAACCGCGCGGGGAGGTGACCCCCGCGAGGGTCTGCGGCGGCCCGGGGCGGCGGGCCTCGCCGGGCGTCGCGCGGCGTGAGGCTCGCGGCGCGGCTTAATGAAGCGGGCGGCCCCCGTCGTCGGCAAAGACAGAGGCCGCCCGCGTGAATTTCGCGCCGGATGAGCATACCGGCGCGCGCCGCACGCCGCGCCCGGCGTGTTCCCGATGGTTGAAGCCTTCGCCGCCGGCCGTTACTTCGCCTCGTCGGCCGGGGCGGCGTCGGCGGCGAAGGCGGAGAGCTCTTTGGCGTTGCGGAGGTTGAAGACGCGCCCGGCCAGCTCGTCCACCTGATAGTCCGGCTCCTTGTCCTTGAAGAGAATCTGGCGGTCGCCGCGCCCCGTTTCGAGCGAGACGCCGACGAGCCCCGCGCCCTTCTCCTTGCCCTCACGCACGGTCGTCAGCACGTAGACGTAGTTGCCGGTCTGCTTCGTCGCGCTGTAGCGCTTGCTCACGAACTGCTCGTAGGCGACGAGCGAGCCGATGCGCTGGCGGTTGGCCCAGCGGTTCTCGGCCGTCCCGTAGTAGCTGTTGGCCGCGGCCGCGGTGGACGAGGTGTAGGCGAGCGCGGTCAGCCCGGCCATCGCCAGCTTCTGCCAGCCGGGGACGCCCGGCGCTTCGTACTTCGTCGACCAGACGATCTGGCGCGCGCGCGGGTCGAAGGCGAGCAGGTGTTGGCGGCCCTGCACCACCACCGTGCCGTTCTCGCGCCGGTAGAGGGCGACGGGCTCGTCGCGGTCGTCGCCGCCGCCCTTGCCGAGCGCGCCCAAGCCCCCGAAGCCGAACTTCACCACCTTCGCCGCGGTGGCCGCCGCGCCGAGGTTGTGCTTGAATTCGAGCTTGACCTTGTAGGCCTCCTTGACCTTCCCCGCGCTCGACGCGTCGAGCGCGATCAGGTTCTTCGCGTCGGCGAGCAGGACGGTGTTCTGCTCGGGCAGCACGGCCATGTTGGTGATGCTCTCTTTGGCCCCCTCGTAGTACCAGCGGGTCGCGCCCGTCGCGCGGTCGACGGCGGCCACGCCGAACGGCTTCTTGTTGACGTACTCGCGCTTCGAGAAGTCGTAGAAGGCCCCGCCGAGGCGGCCGTAGAGGACTCCGCCGCCGAGCTTCATCTCGGCGACGGCCCCGCCGAAGTCTTTGCTCACCCACCTGACCTCGCCCGTCCGCTTGTCTATGGCGCGCAGCTGCCCCTTCGCGGAGGTGTAGACCACGTCGCCGTCGATGACGGCCTGCGCGTTGCCGCGCTTGATGGAGCCTTCGGTCACGTCGTACTTGACGCCCCACAGCAGCCGGCCGTCTTCGAGCGCGTAGCGGTGCAGGCCGGCGTAGGTGAAGTAGACCGAGTCGCCGTCGTAGACGGGCGGGTTCGCGCCCGAGAGGTCGAACTTGGGGAACCACTTGCTGCGGCGCTCGATGCCGTAGAGGTCGACGTTGTCGGGGTACTCGGCCTCCCACGCCAGCTCGCCCGTCGTCATCCGCAGCGCCGTGATGCGCGGCTTCGCCTTGTTGGCCGAGTTGTTCTCGACGGTGACGAGCAGCACCAAGTCCTTCTCGTAGACCGGCTCGACGGCGACGGCCGCGCCCTTGAGCTTCTCCGTCTCCCAGACGTTCTGGCCGGTGAGCAGGTCGAGCGCGTAGAGCTTCGTGCCCTTTTTGACGCGGCCCGAGGTGTCGGAGACGAAGACGAGCGGCGTGCCGGCGATCGAGTCCACCTCGAACTCCTCGGCGCCCGCGAGGTCGGCGCGCGACCAGACCTCGCGCCCCGTCTCGCCGTCGAGCGCGTAGAGCGCGCCCTTCGAGCCGACGAGCACCGAGCCCACGTCGGTGACGCGATACCACTTGATGTCGCTGGCCGGCTTGTGCGTCCAGAGCGGGGCGCCGACGGCCGTCGCGGCGAGCAGCGCCCCGACGAGGAGCGAGCAGACGAGGTAGGCCAGCCCGACCCGATCCGCCGCGCGCCTGCGGGCGCGGGCGTCTGCGGGGTCGTTCGTGCCTCGGGGCCAAGTGCGTGCGGACATGCTTCACCTCCACGGAGTGTTTTGAAGTCGAAAAGTTCGGGGCCCGCCGCGGCGCGCGCACGTCCCCCGTAAATAAATCGCAAGAAAACGGGGCCGCGGGGTTCAATGGTCGGAAACTTTTTTTTGTCAGGGCGGGGAGAGTTGTTTAAAATCCGCGGGCTGACCGCTGGCATGGGGGATCAATCCGCACAAGGCGTGACGGGACTTTTGCGCGGCGCGCAGGCCGGCGACCGGGCGGCGCTCGACGAGTTGCTGCCGCTCGTCTACGCCGAGCTGCGGCGGCTCGCGTCGCGCCAACTGGCGGGCGAGCGGCCCGGCCACACGCTGCAACCGACGGCGCTGGTGCACGAGGTCTACCTGAAGCTCGTCGACCAGCACTCGGTGGACTGGCGCAACCGCGCGCACTTCTTCGGCCTCGCGGCCGAGATAATGCGGCGCATCCTCGTCAACCACGCCGTCTCGCGCCGCGCGCGCAAGCGCGGGGCCGGCGAGACGCTCGTCTCGCTCGAAGAGGCCGGCGGCGCGGCGGGCGTGCCGGCCCTCGACGTGGTGCTGCTCGACGCGGCGCTCACGCGCCTCGCCGAGTTCGACCCCGTGCAGGCGCGCATCGTCGAGCTGCGGTTCTTCGCCGGCCTGACGGGCGGGGAGGCGGCCGAGGTGCTGGGCGTCTCGGAATCCACGGTGAAGCGCGAGTGGCGCAGCGCGAAGGCGTGGCTCGCGGCGCAGCTGACCTGACCTTATGACACCCGAACGCTGGCTGAAAATTAAACGCATCTTCGACGAGGTGGTCGAGCTGCCGCCGTCCGAGCGGGGCGTCTTCCTCGACGCGGCCTGCGACGACGGCGCGCTGCGCGGCGAGGTCGAAAAGATGCTCGCGGCCGACGTGGCGACGCTGCTCGACGAGTCGCCGCTCTCGCGCTTCGCGCGCGGCGCGGACGCGCCGGGGCCGGGCCGGAGGCTGGGCCGCTACCGGCTCCTCGAAGAGGTCGGTCGGGGCGGCATGGGCGCGGTCTTCGCCGCCGTGCGCGACGACGGCGAGTTCGAGCAGAAGGTCGCCGTCAAGCTCATCAAGAGCAACCTCAACAACGCGACCATCGCCCGCCGCTTTCGCCACGAGAGGCAAATCCTCGCCTCGCTCGAACACCCGCACATCGCCCGGCTGCTCGACGGCGGGATGAGCGAAGACGGCGCGCCGTTCTACGTGATGGAGTTCGTCGATGGGCGGCCGATTGACGAGTTCTGCCGCGCGCAGAGTCTCGACGTGGCCGCCCGCCTCGAACTGTTCCGGCAGGTCTGCGCGGCCGTCTCCTACGCGCACGGGCGCCTGATCGTCCACCGCGACCTGAAGCCCTCGAACATCCTCGTCACGGGGGGCGGGCAGGCCAAGCTGCTCGACTTCGGCATCGCCAAAGTCATCTCGCAGGGCGGGGACGGCGCGCGCCACACCGCCACGCAGCTCGGGCTGATGACGCCCGACTACGCCAGCCCCGAGCAGTTCCGCGGCGAGCCGGTGACGACCGCGACCGACGTTTACAGCCTCGGCGTCGTCCTCTACGAGCTGCTGACCGGCGCCCCGCCTTACGACCTGACCGGCCTGCGGCTCGACCAGATGCTCAGGGTGGTCTGCGAGACGGAGCCCGCGCGCCCGAGCGAGGCGGTGTCGGCGGGCCCGCAATCGTTGAGGGGCGACCTCGACAACATCATCCAGAAGGCGCTCAGGAAGGAGCCCGAGAGGCGCTACGTCTCGGTCGAGCAGTTCTCCGAAGACATCCGCCGCCACCTGCAAGGGCTGCCCGTCTCGGCGCGGCCCGACACCTTCGCTTACCGCGCGTCGAAATTCCTCCGGAGGAACAAGGTCGGCGCCGTCGCCGCCTCGCTCCTCTTCCTCGCGCTGGTCGGCGGCATACTGGCGACGGCCCAGCAGGCGCGCGTCGCCGGCCGCGAGCGCGAGCGGGCCGAGAAGAGGTTCGAGCAGGTGAGGAAGCTGGCCAACAACGTGGTCTTCAAGTACCACGACGAGATCGCCGCGCTGCCCGGCGCGACGGCCGCGCGCGAGATGCTGGTGAAGGACGCCACCGAGTACCTCGACATCCTCTCGCGCGACGCGCAGGACAACCCGTCTCTGGCGCGCGAACTCGCCCTCGCCTACCTCAAGATCGGCAACGTGCAGGGCGAGGCTTACAGCGCGAACGTGGGCGACTCCGGCGGCGCGCTCGTCAGCTACCGCAAGAGCCTCGCCATCCTCGAACGCCTCGCCGCCGAGAACCCCGGCCGCGTCGAGTACCTGAAAGACCTGCACCAAGTCAGTCAGGCGACCGCCGGCCTGCTCGTCAGGCTGCAACACTGGAAGGAGGCCGGGGAGGTGGGCGAGAGGCAGTTGCGCCTCGGCCGCGAGCTGTTCGCGCTGGAGCCGGGCAGCCTCGAGTACCGCAACCTCCTCGCCCGCAGCTACCAGATCAAGGGCGAGACGGCCGAGTTCGCGGGCGGCGACGAGGAGACTATCAGGTGGTACAGGGAGTCTCTGCGCGAGGCGGAGGGCGCGGCGCAGGCCGACCCCTCGGGCGAGATGACCCGCCGCGTCCTCGCCGTGGCTTTGCAGCGGCTCGGCACCCGTCTGGAGTACCACGCCGAGACGCTGCGCGAGGTGGGCGGGCCGGCCGGCGTGATCGCCCCGCTCTACGAGGAGGCCGAACGGCTCCACCGCCGCTCGTACGGGCTGTGCGAGAGCCTGCGGCGCGACTTCCCGCAGAACGTAATCTACGGCCGCTACGTCGCGGCCACCGGCCTCAACCTCGGGACGGCGCTGGCCCGCACGGGGAAGGGGCACGAGGGGATGCCCCACATCCTGCGCGCGCTCGAAGCCCTGCGCGCCGCCTCGGCCGCCGACCCGAAGAACAACGAGGCCAGACGCGACGTGGCCGAGACGTTGCAGTACATGGCCTTCGCGCGCGAGGCGATGGGGCAGCCGGGCGAGGCCATCGAAGCCAACCGCAAGTCTCTGAAAATCCTCGAAGAGATCACGGTCAACGACCACTCGAACTTCGAGTTCCTCAGGCAGACGCATTCGACCTACAACCACACCGGCAACATCCTCATGGCGCGCGGCGAGCTGGCCGAGGCGCTCGACTATTACCGGAAGGGGATGGCCTACGCCGCGCAGATGTCGGCGCTCAACGACAGCCCGCAGATCGCCGTCCTCCGGAGCGAGTCGAACCGCAAGATCGGCGAGGCGTATCTCGCGCTCGCCGCGGCCGGGGCGCGCCCCGGCGCGCTCGAAGCCGCGCGCTCGCACCTGCTGAAGGCGCGCGAAGACTTAGAGGCTCTCAGGCAGAGGCGCGAACTCGGTAAGAACCACGAGCACAAGCTGAAGCTAATCGAGAGGGAACTGGCGAAGGCGAACGCGGGGCGGTAGTCGCCGCGCGCCCGCGCGCCGCGAGGCCGGGCGTTCAGGCCGAGAGGCCGACTTGTCGCAGGAGTTCTCGGAAGCGCGGCTCGCCGCGGAGCGCGTCGAAGTCGGGGTCGACGCGCAGGCTGGTGACGTTCGGGTCGCGCTCGCCGACCGACCGGCCGAGCAGCGCCAGCGCGCGGTCGTACTCGCCGAGGTTGGCGTGGATGGCGGCGACGTTGTAGGGCGCGACGTAGCGCGAGGCCGCCATGTCCTCCAACTCCTTCAAGACCCGCCGGGCGTCGCCCGCCCGGCCGGCGGCAGCGTAGGCCGTGCCCAGCGAGGCGACCGCGTACGGCTCGGGGCCCGTCATGTCGAGCACCCGCCCGAACTCCGCCGCGGCCTCGGCGTAGAGCCCCTGCTCCTTGTAGGCGAGGCCGAGGTGGTAGCGCAGGAGGAAGTGTTCGGGGTGCGCCGCGAGCGTCTTGCGGTGCTGGCGGACGGCCGCGTCGTAGTCCCGCGCGGCGTAGTGGAAGATGCCGAGCTTGATGTTGATGACGGACGAGCCGGGGTCGTTGCGCAGGAGGTGTTCGAGGTGGGCGAGCGCCTCGCCGAACCGCTCGAACTTCCACAGCAGCGTGGCGTACCACAGGCGCGCCGACTCGAAGTGCGGGTTGAGGGCGACGGCGCGGCGGAACGCCGCCTCGGCCCCGCCCCAGTCCCAGTCGTAGTTCGCCAGCGTGTAGCCGAGCGCGGCGTAGGCTTCCGGCAGCGCCGGGTCGAGCGAGAGCGCCTTCTCGGCCGCGGCCCGCGCGCGCGGGTAGCACTCGCCGGGCGGCAGGACGTTCCACGGCGGGAGGAAGTTGTAGCAGTCGGCGAGGCCCGCGTAGGCGAGCGCGAAGGCCGGGTCGTGGGCCACCGCGCTCTCGTGGCACTCGACGGCCTGCCTGAAGCCCTCGGCCGTGCGCGCGTTCCAGAAGTGGCGGCCCTTGAGGTACTCGCGGTAGGCGCCGGCGCTCGTCGTGTAGCGCTTCCTCAGCAGCCAGCCCTGCTCGGCGCTCAGCTTCGGCGTGAGCGCCCGCGCCACCTGCGCCGAGATCGTGTCCTGCACGTCGAAGATGTGCGTGAACTCGGTGTCGAACTTGTCGGCCCAGACGGGCGCGCCCTCCCTCACGCAGACCATCTGGACGGTCACGCGCACGCGCGACCCGGCCTGCTGCACGTTCCCCTCGATGACCGCCTCGACCCCCAGCTCGCGCCCGGCCGTGACCGAGTCGCGCCCGGGGCCGGCGTACCTGCGCACCGCGCTCGTCGGCCTGACGACGATCACGCCCGTGTTGCCGAGCTGCGTGATGAGCGCGTCGGCCAGACCCACGCCCAGATACTCCTCGCCCGCCCCCACGCCCTGCGTCACGAACGGGAGGACGGCGACGGCCGCCGGCCCCGCCGCCGCGTCGCCGGCGCGCGGGGCCGGCGCCGCCCCGGCGTCTGAGTCCGCGCGGGCGGCCGCGCCGCACACCTCACGCACCTCGGCGCTGAAGCGGTAGCCGCGTTTCGGCAGCGTCTCGATGTAGCGGCGGCCCCCGCCGCCCTCTTCGAGCAGCCGCCTCAGCAGCGAGACGTTCTTCGAGAGGCTGTTCTCTTCGACGAAGGTGTCGGGCCAGATGCGGTCGAGCATCACCCGCTTCTCCATCACGCGCCCGCGGTTCTCCACCAGCAGCAGCAGCGTCTCGAAGACCTTCGGGGTGAGCGGGACGACCTCGCCGTCGCGGAGCAGCAGGCGCTCAGCGGCGTCCACGCGGAAGCGGCCGAACTCGTAAGAGGTCGTGGCTCTCATCGCCTCGGTCTGCGCCGGCCCCGGCGCGCTTCAGAACGAAATCAGAACTTTATCAGAACTCCGGAAAGACTTTGCCCGGCGGCCGGGCGATGATGCGCCCCGCCGGCGCGGCGGGCGTGAGGTGAGCGGAGTCACCGCGCGCGGATTGTACCGCCCGCCTCCGAGGCAAAGCAACGCGGCCGCCCGTCCGCCCCGAGGCGCACGCGCCGCCGCACCGACGCGCGCCGCGCGCGCGCCCCACCTCACCTCGAACTTTCAAAAGGAGCAGCAGATGCGAGCAAC
>DATMVI010000170.1:0-5745 GCA_035563275.1 Pyrinomonadaceae bacterium | reverse complement strand
ATCGGCAGGCGGCCGCGCACAGGCTCGTCCGTCAGCGCGCGCTGCGCGATCTCGGCCGGGGCCGGTCGCGCCCGCATGGACTCCGAGCCGAACTCGCGCGCCGGGACGGAAGTGACGGCGCGCAGCAGCGCCGGGTTGGCGCGCCTCAGATTCTCAAGCTCGCGCCGGTTGAGTGGCGACAGCCGGTCGTAGCCGCGCGGCCAATGCCGCCCCCGCGGGTCGCGCTGCCCGTGGCGCAGCGGATACCAGCAGACCTGTTCGCCGTGGGCGGTCGGGATGAGGATGAAGGCGACGAGCGCGGGCCGCCACCACGCGCGCCGGTAGCGGTAGCCGTAGCCGCGCGGCGCCCAGCACCAGTTGCCGCCCACGTAGACCCAGCGGCCGTAGTGGTAAGGCGCCCACCCCCACTCCTCGTCCGGAATCCACGTCCAGCCGTAGGGCGGGCAGTAGCGCCAGTGGCCGTAGCGGTAGGGCGCCCAGTCGTGATAGCTGCCGATGACGTTGCCGTGCGGCCGCCAGACGTAGCCGTACTCGCGCGTGTGAAGCCACTCGCCGTAGGCGTCCAGCTCCTCGGCCCCCCACACCTCCGGGTCGTAGTAGCGGTCGCGATCCTTCTGGCGGAGGCGCTCGGCGAGTTCGCGCTCGCGCAGCCCGTTCCAAGAGTCCCAGAAGTCGAACGCGCCGGCGGCGCTCAACTCCCAGTCGCCCTCGCCGGAGTCGTCCACGACGAGGCGGGCCGAGCGGTTATTGCGCAGCACGAAGCCGGAGGTCTGCGAGTAGACGCGGGCGCGGCCGTCGTCGCGGACGGTGATCGAGACTTCGCCGCGCCGGCCGACATCGACACGGTAGAGGCCAAGCTTTTCGGCGGCGACGGTCGTCCCCGGCGCGTCGATCTCGAAATACTCGCGGTCGCGGTCGAAGCGCGCGAGGCGGAAGGTGGCCGTGCCCTCGGAGACGCTGAAGGCGACGCCCTCGTCGCGCAGCGTGACGACGCGCAGAACGGAGTCGGGGCCGATGCGGATGAAGTTGCGCGCGTCCAGCTGGAGTTCGAGGCGCGCGTCCGCGCCGGTGGCCAGCGAGTCGCCCTCGGCGACGGGGACGTTGAGGCGCGCCTGCTCCCATTCGAGCTGGCCCGCGCGCCGCAGGGTCGCTTCGCCCCGCAGGTGGCTGACGCGCATCACGCGCGCCTGCTCCTCGTACTCGTCCTCGACAACCTCTTCGGCGGCGAGGGTCGGCAGCGGAGGGAAGAGGGTGGTCAGGAGGAGGACGAGCAGCGCGACGAGCGGCAAAGGTTTCGGTCGCATACGGGGACGCTCCTTCGTTGGCGGCAAGAGACCGGGCTGCTTCGGGGCAGACGTAGCCTACGCGAGGACTGAGCTGGAGCCTCCGGAAGGAAAGCTCTGGCGAGGGGCTTTCATCCTTTGCGGGGGCGGGAGCAAGGGGCGTGCCCGTCGCGCGCGGGGGGCGGCGGCCGACGCGTTGCGACGCCTTTTCGCTAAGAAAAACGGGCGGCCCATCGTCGCCCAACCCGAGATGGTGCAGGCCGAGCACTATTTGGGGTGGGGCGCGGCGGGGCTCGTTAAGCGCGGAAGGGGCCGTTGACTCGCTCCCGTTTACGGGAGCGAGTCAACGGCCCCTTCCGCTTTTACAAGTCGCCGGCCTCCGGCCCCTAGCCTCTCGCTTTCCCGATTTCGGAAAAGCCGGTGTTCAGAATCGGATACTCGCGCCAGTCCTTGTAGTCGAAGTGCCACCATTCCGGCTCGTAGACGGTGAAACCGGCGGCTTCCATCGCGGCACGCAGGATGCCTCTGTGGCGGCGTTCGTCGTCGCTCCCGCCCGCGTAGTTGACGTGGGCGCGCTCGGTGAAGTCGTCGAAGGCGCTCGGCATCGAGACCTGACGGCCCGTCTTCAGATCGTAGAGCGTCAGGTCTACGGCGCAGCCGCGGTTGTGGCGCGAGCCGCGCGCCGGGTCGGCGACGAACTCCTTTTTATCCTCGGGCGTAATATCCCAGAAGAGCTTGGTGACGTGCCACGGCCGGTAGGCGTCGAAGACGACGAGGCCGAAGCCCTGCCTTCGGAGCGCGCGGTGGGCGCGGACGAGGGCGCGGGCCGCCGGGCGCTGGAGAAAGGCGCGGGCCTCGGGGTAGACGGCGCGGCCCGTGAAGTTGTCGGCCGTCGCGTAGCGTATGTCGAGGCGGATGCCGCGTTCGAGTTTGATGATTTCGACGAGGTCGGGCCGGCGGAAACGGCCCTCCTCTTTCGGCGGCTGTTGGCGCGCGCCCGCCGGGGCGGCCTGAAGCAGCAGCGCGCAGAGGAGCGCGGCGAGCCGCGGGAGGCGCGCGGGAACTGCCGTTATTTGAATCTCGTTCATCTTCCTGCCGGCCGGTTCGCCGCCGATTTCCGGCGTCTCGCCCACCCGTAAGGCGTTTCGTCACATTTCGTTTGCGGGCGTTCGCGCCGCTCGTCCATGCTGTCGGCCGGCGCGGAAGAAACTTTTGAAACCTACGCGCGGATTTTTTTGAAACCAAGTCGCGGCCCGCGGCACTAACAGAGTCGAGACGTTCAGTCCGGTTCGTCAGTTTGAGCCGCTTGAAAGACTGGGCCGCCGGCGCGCTTCGCGCCGCAGACGGTTAACACAGGCCGCCCGGCCCGCGTCATTGTAGGCGAAAAAAACTTGCCACGAAACTTCGCCACGTGGTGTTTTGCCAGTAGATGCGGAGCGGTTGAGAAGGATTTCGGAGTGCGCCGGAGCCAGCCGCCGGACGCAAGGTTCGACGCCGACCCCGACGCACTTTCCGCCCTCGGTCTTCTGCGCCGTTACTTCAAAAGATTCTGACCCACGTCAACAGGGCAGGGAAGCTCGCCTGACTGACTGAAGGTGAAGAAGATGAAACACAGGTCAACCCACACCTTCATACTCCTCGCGGCCTTGATGGTCGCCGCGCCGCAGGTCTCGCAGGAACTCTCCGCGCTCAGGGACGCCGCGAGCCGGCACGTCAAGGGCGTCATCATCAACGCCTTCCTCAACCTGCAAGCCTCGGCCGCCACGCGCCCGGCCCCGCCGGTCGCCGACTCCCAACTCGCCTCGCGCGCCACGGCCGCGACCGAGAGGAAGGCCGCCGGGCAGTCACGCCCCGCCACACAGGTCGAGGTTCACGCGCGCCGCGAAGTCCCGGCCGACATTCCCGAAGAAGACCCGACCGACCTCGCCATGCTCACCGAGCCGACCTTCGAGCTGGCCTCGGCGCCGACGGAAGTCGTGCCCGCGCCCGCCGTCAGGTTCGACCTCCACGACGCGAAGGCCCTGCGCGGCCGCGAGCTGGCGATGCTCATCCCGCCCGACACCGAGCTTGCCGTGGCCCGCGCCGCGCGCCGCGAGGCGAACGAGTCGAGGAAGCAGGCCACGCGCCGGAAGAAAGTGGAGCAGGCGAAGCAGGAGGCGGCCTCGATCATGTGGCGCTTCGCCGGCGCGGACGAGTCCGAGGCGGAGGTGGAGTCGAACGTGCGCGGCCGTTTGGAGATGCTCCGCCAGCTCGACGTTGAACTGCTTCAGACGGCCCCCCGCCCGCCGGCCCGGAGCCTGAAGGTGAAGCGCACGGCCAAGCCGGCCGCCGCCGCCCCGCCCGCCCGCCCGGCCTGCCCGAGCCGCCAACTGGCCTGCGGGCCGAACGCCCCCGAAACCATCTTCGTCGGCGAGTAAAAGCCGAGGCCCGACCGCGAGGGCGGGCGTCTCAGGCAAGGCAAAAGGCAGAGGTGGAAGACGAAAGCCACGGTGGTTTTCGTCTTCCACCTCTGCCTTTTGTCTTCGCGTCCGCGCCCTCCCTCACCCTCGGGACTCGGCCTCTGGTTTCCCCCGCGGCGCGCCGCCCTGACGGTTGTTTCGAGGGCCGGCGCGTGGTATCGTCCCTCCGCGGTTTGAAAGGGCCAACCCCCCCTCCTCAACCCCGGCCTCCGGTCGCCAGCGACCCGGCCCACCACCCGCAGTCACCGTCAGAGACACAACCTCGATGAGCCCGATTTTGAAAGCGGCGGCGCTCGCCTTCGCCCTGCTCGTCTGCGCCTCGCGGGCGGGGGCGCAGCTCGCGTCGGCGGCTCCTTCGCCCCCGCCCATCGCGGCCGCGACGCCCGCCCCGGCCGAAGTGAAGCCGGCCGCCAAATCCGCCCCCGCGCTCCCGCCCGAGAAGGCGCGGCCCGTCCGCGTCCCGCGCTTCGAGTCGGCCCCGGCCATCGACGGCAGGCTCGACGAAGCGGTCTGGCGGCAGGCCGCCGTCCTCAAGGACTTCTACCAGCTCAGCCCCGGCGACCACACCGCCCCGACCGCGCCCACCGAAGTCCTCGTCGGCTTCGACTCGAAGCGCCTCTACTTCGCCTTCCGCGCCTTCGACGACCCCTCAAAGGTGCGCGCCACGGTCGCGCGCCGCGACAACGTGCTGGGCGAAGACAACGTCCGCGTCTACCTCGACACCTTCAACGACCAGCGCCGCGCCTACGTCCTCGCCTTCAACCCAACGACCCCTTCGCCGCAGACCCCGGCGTCACGGCCAAGCTCGTCGCCTCCTCGGCGATGACGCTCGACCTCGCCGTCAACCCCGACTTCGCGCAGGTCGAGGCCGACTCGCTCGTCGTCACCACGAACCAGCGCTTCCCCATCTTCTTCGCCGAGAAGCGCCCGTTCTTCCTCGAAGGCAAGGAGATTTTCGAGACGGCGCTGACGGCCGTCCACACGCGCGCCGTCGTCGACCCCGACCTCGCGCTCAAGCTCTCGGGCAAGCGCGGGCGCAACACCTACGGCGTGATGTTCGCCACCGACAACGGCCCCGGTAACCTCAGCCGCGAAGACCGCAACTTCATCCGCGACACGCGCCTCTCCGCAGACGAGGACGAACTCTCGCGGCGCGACTCGCTCGCCGCGCTCCTCGACCGCAACGCGACCGTCGGCGTCCTGCGCGCCAAGCGCGACCTCAGGAGCGAAGACAGCCTCGGCCTCATCGCCACGACCTACAACTTCGTAGACCGCCACAGCCACCTCGGCGGCGTGGACGGCCGCTTCCGGCTCGACCCGCAGACCACCGTCCAGTTCCAACTCCTCGGCACGACCGCCAACACCGCCCACCTCGATCCGTTCGAGGCCAGCGGCGACGTGGACGCGCGCCGCCACGGCTTCGGCTACCTCGGCCAGTATTACCGGGAGGGGCGCAACTGGGGTTTCGAGCTGTGGGGCGAGGGGCGCACGCGCGACTTCCGCGCCAACGTGGGCTTCACGCCGCGCACCAACACGAACTTCAACAGCCTCTGGCTCGCGCACAACACCGACCCCGACCAGAAGGCGCGCGTCGTCAGCCGCCACTTTCACAACCTCACGCACGTCGACTACGACTTTCAGGGCCGGATGCAAATCTGGGAGAGCGAGTTCAACGCGCGCTGGAACTTCCAGCGCAACTCCCACCTCGGCGCGGCCTACGAGTACGCCTACGAGCGCCTGTTCGAGGAGGAGTTCGGCGCGAGCCGCGACGGCGGCTGCGTCCGCGAGGGCCGCTGCGCGCCCGCCTTCACGGGCGCGCCCGAGCGCTCCACGTCGAAGAACCATTACTTCCTGTTCGGCGGCGTCCGCCCGAGCAAGAAGTACAACCTGCTCGCCACGCTCGTCTACCGCGACGGCCACTACGACCTCGACTTCGGCGCGGGCCGGCGCTTCCCGCGCGTCAGCCCCGCGCAACTCGCCGTCGAGACGCGGCGCGCCGGGCT
>DATMVI010000169.1:0-6182 GCA_035563275.1 Pyrinomonadaceae bacterium | reverse complement strand
CGCCGCCACGAGACTTTGCGGACGAGCTTCCCCGCGGAAGGCGGGCGGCCGGTTCAAGTGATCTCGCCGCCCGCGCCCGTCACGCTCGACACGGTTGACCTCTCTCAGTTGCCCGCGGCCGAGCGCGAGGAAGAGGCGCGGAGGCTGGCGGCCGAAGAGGCGCAGCGACCCTTCGACCTGTCACGCGGGCCGCTGTGGCGCGCGTCACTCGTCAAGCTCGCGGACGACGAGCACGTCCTTCTGCTGACGATGCACCACATCGTCTCCGACGGCTGGTCAGTCGGACTGCTCACCGGAGAACTCTCCAGTGGTTATTCGGCCTACGCGCGAGGCGAGGAGCCGTCGCTGCCCGAGCTACAGATTCAGTACGCGGATTATGCCGCTTGGCAGAGGGAGCACCTCTCGGGCGAAGCCCTCGACGCGCAGCTCGCCTACTGGCGCGAGCGGCTGTCGGGGGCGCCCCCCGTTTTGGAACTCCCGACCGACCGGCCACGCCCGGCCCTCCAGAGCCACCGCGGCGCGCGCCTCTCCTTCGCGCTTAACGAGGAGGTCAGCCGCGGGCTTCATCAGTTGGCGCGGGCCGAGGGCGCGACCGCCTTCATGGTGCTCTTGGCCGCCTTCAACGCGCTGCTCCACCGCTACACGAACCAGACGGACATCCTCGTCGGGACGCCGGTGGCGGGGCGCACGCGCTCGGAGACGGAGAACCTCATCGGCTGCTTCGTCAACACGCTCGTGCTGCGGACGCGGGTCGAAGGGCGGGAGACGTTCCGCGAACTCTTAGGCAAGGTGAGGGAGGCGTGCCTCGGGGCGTACGCCCATCAGGACGCGCCCTTCGAGCGCGTGGTCGAGGAGGCGCAGCCCGAAAGGAGCCTCAGCCACTCGCCGCTGTTTCAGGTCGTCTTCGTTTTACAGAATACGCCTTCGGAGGAGGCGAAGCTGACCGCTTTAGAGTTGAGTCCGTTCAGGGTCGGGGGGACGACGGCGAAATTTGATCTGGTGTTGTCCATGACCGAGACGGGCGGGCGGCTGGCCGGCGGCTTCGAGTACAGCACCGACCTCTTCGACGAGGCGACCATCACCCGCATGGCCGGACACTTCGAGGAGCTGCTGAGGGGGGCTCTGCATCGCCCCGGGCAGCGCGTGGCCGAGCTGCCTCTGCTGCCGGAGGCGGAGCGGCGCGCGTTGCTCGGCGCGGACGCCGCGGGCGTCTACGCGGGCGAGGCGTGTCTGCATGAATTGTTCGAGGCGCAGGCCGCGCGCACGCCCCACGCCGTCGCGCTCGTTGACGGAGAGGCGCGACTGACCTACGCCGAACTGAACGCGAGAGCCAACCGTCTGGCCCGCCACCTGCGCGGGCTCGGCGTCGGGCCGGACGAGCCGGTCTGCGTTCTGACCGAGCGCTCGGCGGAGTTGGTGTTGGCGCTGCTCGGCGTGCTGAAAGCCGGCGGCGCGTACGTCCCGCTCGACCCGGAGTATCCGCTGGAGCGCGTCCGTTACACGCTCGAAGACAGCCGCGCGCGCGTGCTCGTGACGCACGGGGGGCTGGCGCAGAACCTGCCGGCCGGCGGCTGTCAGGTGGTGAACCTCGACGACCTCGGCGAAGCACCCGACGGGCTGAGCGGCGAGAACCTCGACGGGGCGATGTCGCCCGACAACCTCGCCTACGTCATCTACACCTCGGGCTCGACGGGAGAGCCGAAGGGCACGCCGGTCACGCACCGCAACGTCGTCCGCCTGTTCGAGGCGACGCGGGAGTGGTTCGGCTTCGACGAGCGCGACGTGTGGACGCTCTTCCACTCTTACGCCTTCGACTTCTCGGTCTGGGAGATGTGGGGCGCGCTGCTCCACGGCGGCCGCCTCGTCGTCGTCCCGCGCTGGGTCAGCCGCTCGCCCGAACTCTTCTACGAACTGCTCTCCGAGCAGCGCGTCACCGTCCTCAACCAGACGCCCTCGGCCTTCCGCCAACTGTTGCGGGCCGAGCAAACCTCCGACGCCCGGCGCGAGCTGTCGCTCAGGTTCGTCATCTTCGGCGGCGAGGCGCTCGACCTCGCGGGCCTCGGCCCGTGGTTCGACGCGCACGGCGACGAGAGCCCGCGGCTCGTCAACATGTACGGGATCACGGAGACGACCGTCCACGTCACCCACCGGCCGCTCTCGCGCGAAGACGCGCTGGCCCCGCGCGGCAGCCTCATCGGCGGCCCCATCCCCGACCTGCGCCTCTACGTCCTCGACCGGCACATGCAGCTCGTCCCGCAAGGCGTGGCGGGCGAGCTCTGCGTCGGCGGGGCCGGGCTGGCGAGGGGCTACCTCAACCGCGCCGGCCTGACGGCCGAGCGGTTCATCCCCGACCCCTTCTCGAAGGAGCCGGGCGCGCGCCTCTACCGTTCGGGCGACCTCGCGCGCCGCCTCCACGGCGGCGATGTCGAATACCTCGGGCGCATCGACCAGCAGGTGAAGCTGAGAGGCTTCCGCATCGAGCCGGGCGAGATCGAGGCGGCGCTGACGGCACACCCCGCGGTGCGCGAGGCGGTCGTGCTGCCGCGCGAGGACGAGCCGGGCGAGCGGCGTCTGGTCGCCTACGTGACGACGGCCGAAGGGCGCGCCGTCACCGGCGGCGAGCTGTACGCCTTCGTCGGCCGGAGGCTGCCCGACTACATGATGCCCGCGGCGTTCGTCACGCTCGACGCGCTCCCGCTGACGCCGAACGGCAAGGTTGACCGGCGCGCGCTGCCGCCGCCGGGCCAGTCGCGCCCGGCCCCGGACGAATCCTTCGCCGCCCCGCGCAACCTCGTCGAGGAGTTGCTGGCGCAGATGTGGGCCGACGTGCTGCGCGTCTCGCAGGCCGGCATCCACGACAACTTCTTCGAGCTGGGCGGACACTCCCTGCTCGCCACGCAGATCGTCTCGCGCGTGCGCCAGACCTTCTCGGTCGAGCTGCCGCTGCGGAGGCTCTTCGAGTCGCCGACCGTGGCGGCGCTGGCCGAGGCCGTCGAGCGCGAGCTGAGGGCCGGGGCGAGGGCCGAGCTGCCGCCAATCAGCCCCGTGCCGCGCGACGAACCCCTGCCGCTCTCCTACGCGCAGCAGCGCCTCTGGTTCATAGACCAGCTCGAACCCGGCGCCGCGACTTACAACATCCCTACCGCCGTGCGCCTGACCGACGGGCCGGACGTGACGGCGCTGGAGCGCGCCCTCTCCGAAGTGGCACGCCGCCACGAGACGCTGCGCACGACGTTCCTCTCCGACGGCGGGCGCCCCGCGCAGGTCGTCAACCCGCCCGCGCCGGTCGCGCTGGAGAGAGTTGACCTCTCACACCTGCCGGCCGAGGAGAGGGAAGCGGAAGCGCGGCGGCTGACGGCCGAGGAGGCCCGTCGCCCCTTCGACTTGTCACGCGGGCCGCTGTGGCGCGCGTCACTACTCAAGCTCGCGGACGACGAGCACGTGCTGCTGCTGACGATGCACCACATCGTCTCCGACGGCTGGTCAATGGGGCTGCTCGTCAGAGAACTCTCCGCGCTCTACTCGGCCTACGCGCGCGGCGAGGAGCCGACGCTCGCGGAGCTGCCGATTCAATACGCCGACTACGCCGCGTGGCAGCGCCGGCACCTGACGGACGAGGCGCTGGGCGAGCAGCTCGCCTACTGGCGCGGGCAGTTGGCGGGAGCGCCGCCCGTCCTCGAACTACCCACCGACAGGCCGCGGCCAGCCGTCCAGACCTACCGCGGGGCGCGCGTCCCGTTCGCGCTCGGCGAGGAGTTGAGCGGCGAGCTGATGAGACTCGCCCGCGCGGAGGGCGTGACGCCGTTCATGGCGCTGCTCGCCGCCTTCGACGCGCTGCTCTACCACTACACCGGCCAGTCCGACATCCTCGTCGGCAGCCCGGTGGCGGGGCGCACGCGGGCCGAGACCGAAAACCTCATCGGCTGCTTCGTCAACACGCTCGTGCTGCGGACGCGGGTCGAGGGGCGGGAGACGTTCCGCGAACTCTTAGGCAAGGTGAGGGAGGCGTGCCTCGGGGCGTACGCCCATCAGGACGCGCCCTTCGAGCGCGTGGTCGAGGAGGCGCAGCCCGAAAGGAGCCTCAGCCACTCGCCGCTCTTCCAAGTCGTCTTCGTCCTCCAGAACACGCCGGCCGGTGAGACGAACCCGGCGGGCTTGGGGGTGAGCCCGTTCAGGGTCGAGGGGGCCACGTCGAAGTTCGACCTCATGCTGACTTTGACCGAGACGGGTGGGCGGCTGGCCGGCGGCTTCGAGTACAGCACCGACTTGTTCGACGCCGCGACGGTGGAGCGGATGGCCGGGCACTTCAGGGAGCTTCTGCGCGGGGCGGTCGAGCGGCCCGGTCAGCGTGTGGCCGAGCTGCCGCTGCTGACCGAGGACGAGCGCCGCGCGCTGCTCGGCGGCGAGGCCGGCCGGGCGCCTTTGCCCGAGGCGTGTCTGCACGAGCTGTTCGAGGAGCAGGTGGGACTGAGGCCCGAGGCGGTGGCGCTCGCCTTCGCGGGCGAGCAACTGACCTACGCGGAGTTGAACGCGCGCGCCGACCGGCTCGCCCTCCGGCTGCGCCGGCACGGCGTCGGGCCGGAGTCGCTGGTCGGCGTCATGCTGGAGCGGTCGGCCGACCTCGTCGTCGCGCTGCTCGGCGTGCTCAAGGCCGGCGGCGCTTACCTCCCGCTCGACTCCGAGTATCCCAAAGAACGCCTCGCCTTCATGCTCGAAGACGCCGCTCCGCGGGTCGTCCTGACGCGCCGCTCGCTGGCCGCCGCCCTGCCCGAGTCCGGCGCCGCCCTCCTCGCCCTCGACGACGAAGGCGAAGCCGCGCCCGCGCCCGCCGGCGGCCCGCCGCACTCCGCCTCGCCCGACAACCTCGCCTACGTCATCTACACCTCGGGCTCGACGGGTCGGCCGAAGGGCGTGGCCGTCACGCACCGCAACGTCGTCCGCCTCGTCAAAGGGGCCGACTACGCCGAGCTAGACCCGGCGCAGGTCTTCCTCCAGTTCGCGCCCGTCTCCTTCGACGCCTCGACCTTCGAGGTCTGGGGCTGCCTGCTCAACGGCGGACGCCTCGTCGTCATGCCGCCCGACACCCCTTCGCTCGAAGAGCTGGGGCGGGTGGTCAACGAGTCCGGGGTCACGACGCTGTGGCTGACGGCGGGACTCTTCCACCAGATGGTGGACGAGCGGCTCGAAGACCTGCGGGGCGTCACCCAACTGCTCGCGGGCGGCGACGCGCTCTCGGCCCGCCACGTCAACAAATATCTTCAGACGCTCACGCCGGGCCGGCGGCTCGTCAACGGCTACGGGCCGACCGAGAGCACCACCTTCGCCTGCTGCCACCGGATGGAGGCCGGCGCGGAGGTCGGCGAGTCGGTGCCCATCGGGCGGCAAATCAGCAACACGCGCGCCTACGTGCTCGACGCGACCCTGCGGCCGTCGCCGGCCGGGGTGATCGGCGAGCTTTACCTCGGCGGCTACGGCCTCGCCCGCGGCTACCTCAACCGGCCCGCGCTGACGGCCGGGCGGTTCGTCCCCGACCCGCACTCGGGCGAGGCCGGGGCGCGGCTCTACCGAACGGGCGACCTCGTCAGGCGGCGGGCCGACGGGCTTTTGGAGTTCGTCGGCCGCCGCGACGGGCAGGTCAAGGTGCGGGGCTTCCGCGTCGAGGCCGGGGAGGTCGAGGCGGCGCTGCTCGGCCACGCCTCGGTGCGCGAGTGCGCCGTGGCGGCGCGGGGCGAGGGGGGCGCGAGGCGGCTCGTCGCTTACGTCGTGCCGGAGGCCGGGGCGGGCGCGGCCGACGCCGCCGGGCTGCGCGAGCACCTGCGGGGGCGTTTGCCCGACTACATGCTGCCGTCGCAGTTCGTGACGCTGGAGTCTTTGCCGCTGACGCCGAACGGCAAGGTTGACCGCGGGGCTTTGCCCGCGCCGGAGCCGCCGCAGGCCGGCGTCGCCTACGTGGCCCCGAGCACGGAGCTGGAGCGGACGCTGGCCGGCATCTGGGCCGACGTGCTCGGCGTCGAGCGCGTCGGGACCGACGACGGCTTCTTCGAGCTCGGCGGCCACTCGCTGCTGCTCATTCAGGCGCAGAGCAAGCTGCGCGAGGCGCTCGGCAGGGAGGTCGCCATGGTCGACCTGTTCAAGTACCCGACGGTCAGGGCGCTGGCGGCCTACCTCGAAGGCGACGGGCC
>DATMVI010000168.1:0-7333 GCA_035563275.1 Pyrinomonadaceae bacterium | reverse complement strand
ATTTGAGATTTGAGATCTCAAATCTGAGATTCGGGATTTGAGAATCGGAATTTTAGATTTGAGATTGGAAATCGGGCTTGGCCCCGTGTTCTCTGTGTCTCCTCCGCGCCCTCTGTGTTAAATTCTGCCTCTCGCTCCGCTCTACATTGAATTAACGACACAATCAAGGAACCTTCCGTCCGAGGCACAGGAGTCTTCCATGAAAAGAACACTGCTGCTCACGCTCCTCCTTTGCGGCTTCGTGCTCGCGCCGCTCGGCCCCGCCGCCCGCGCCCAGACGACGCCGTTTCTGACCGACTCGGAGATTCGGATGCTCTCCAACGAAATCTCCGGCGACCGCGCCTTCGAGCACATCCGCTGGCTCTCGCACTGGCACCGCGACTCCGGCATGGAGGGCTACTTCAAGGCCGCCGACTACGTTATGTCCGCCGCGAAGGAGGCGGGGCTCGACGAGGTGCGCTTCGTCGAGCAGCCGCTGCCCGGCCCGAACTACACGGCGCGCGCCGGCGAGCTGTGGGTGGTCGAGCCGGTCGCCGTCAAGCTCGCCGACATCGGCGAGCACGCCGTCTTCCTCGCCGACGGCAGCCGCGACGCCGACGTGACCGCCGAACTCGTCTACATCGGCGAGGGCGACGAGGCCGCCGTCCGCGGCCTCGACGTGCGCGGCAAGATCGTCCTCACCAGCGGCCCGCCGGGGCGGGCGGTCGCGACCGCCGTGCGCGCCAAAGGCGCCCTCGGCGTCGTCACCTACGAGCCCTCCGAGAGCAAGAGCATGCTCGACGCGCCCGACCAGATCGGCTGGTCGCGCATCGACGTGAACACGCCCGCGGGCGGCCGCGACACCTTCGCCTTCGTGCTGCCGCCGCGCCGCGGCGAGACGCTGCGCCGCGTGCTGGAGAGCCGCGGCGTCGAGGAAGACTTCTTCGCCACGGGCAAGGTCGTGCGCGGCGGCCGGGTCGTCGTCCGCGCGAAGGTGGACACGGAGGTCGGCGCGGCGCCGGGCCGCACCGGCTTCGTCGAGGCCGTCATCCGCGGCACGCGCCCCAACGCCGAGCAGATCGTGCTCACCGCGCACTTGCAGGAGGAGCAGGGCTCGGCCAACGACGACGGGAGCGGCTGCGCCAACCTGCTCGAACTCGCCCGCGTCTTCACCAAGCTCATCCGCGAGGGCAAGGTCAAGCGCCCCGTGCGCGACCTGCGCTTCTGGTGGACGGACGAGATTTACTCCGAGTACAAGTACTTCAGCGACAACCCCGGCGAGGCCCGGAAGATTCTCGCCAACGTCCATCAGGACATGACGGGCGCGAATCAGGCCATGGGGAGCCGCGTCCAGCACCTCATCTTCGCGCCCCACTCGCGCACCTCCTACCTCGACGCGCTCTTCGAGAGCGTCGGCACGTTCCTCATCCACACCAACAACGGCTACCTCGCGGCGAGCCGGCAGGGGGGGCTGCCGCGCCCGCACACGCGCCCGCTCTACGCGACGCGCGGCACGCGTCAGGGCTACAACGCGCGCTTCGTCCCCTACTTCGACTCGTCCGACCACATGGTCTTCGTCGAGGGCGCGGTCGGCATCCCGGCCGTCGCGCTCATCAACTGGGACGACCCCTTCATCCACTCCAGCGAAGACGACCTCGACAAGATCGACCAGACGCAGCTGCGCCGCAACAACTTCCTCATCGGCGCGATGTCCTTCTTCCTCGCCTACGCCGACGAGGCCGACGTGCCCACGCTGCTCGCCGAGACCTACGCCCAGGGGTCGCGGCGGCTGGCGAACGACTTGCAGGCGGCGATGAGGCTTCTGGTCGAGTCGAAGAACGAACCCGACCGCGGCTGGAAGCGCGCGAGCGCCGTGATGGAGAAGGGCGTCGAGCGCGAGGCGCGCGCCCTCGACTCGATCCGCGTCTTCGCCGGCGCGAGCCGCGACGCGCTGGAGACGATTCAGGAGATGCGGCAGGTGCTCATCAAGGCCCACTTCGGCAACGGCGAGCTGGCCAACTTCTACCGCCGCCTGCACGGCTCGCCCGCGCCGGCCGTCGCGCTCACCGAGGCCGAGCGCGCCGCGAGCCGCAAAGTGCCCGCCAACGTCGCCAGCCTCGCCGACTACTTCGCCAGCCGCAACCGCGTCCCCGCCTCCGCGCGCGGCCGGCTCCACGGCCTGATGCGCGACGAGGTCTACAACTTCGTTGACGGGCAGCGCTCCTACTACGACATTTACAAGGCGGTCTACGCCGAGGCGCAGGCCGCGGGCACGTGGTATTACGGGACGGTCACGCTCGAAGATGTCGTCCGCCTGCTCGACGCCTCCGTCGAGGCGAAGGCGCTGACGCTGAAGTGAAGAAGGCGGCGCGGCGAGAAGGGGGGCGGGCGAGTTACCGACAGGCGCGCGAACCCGCAAACGATTTCCGCCGCCCTCCCGGCGGTGTCCGGCCGCCGAGACTGGATTCGATGCACGCCCGGCCCGGCCCGGCCGCGGGGCATTTCCGCTTTGTCAGGCTTAAATATTGAAGTAGAATAACTTCACCGGATTTACCGATACGCCTGCGGCCGAGGGAATACGACTTGCTTAAAGGCCCCGCGGAATCGAGGGCTCTCCCGCTCAGGAATTTTCGCGGCCCCGCGGCCGACGGCGCGGGGAGAACTTTTCGAGCAGGGGGCGGCCGCCGGCGCGCGGCCCTGCGGCCAACGCGGCCGCGCGGGCCGCATCATAATTCAACCAACTCCCTGCTCTCCTCGCAGGAAAATTGCCGGCCGGGGGCGGGTCTGCCCGCCCGCCCGGCCACCGCTTTCTCGCGTTAAGAAGCATGACGACCCTGACCAACACACGACCGTTCCCCGAGGACGAGACGCGCGGCGGCGGCGCCCGCCGAGAGCCTGTGCCTCACGACGCCGGCCACCTCTACTTCAACCGCGAGTTCAGCCAGATCGAGTTCTTCCGGCGCGTGCTCGAAGAGGCGCAAGACCCGACGCAGCCCCTGCTCGAACGGCTCAAGTTCCTCGCCATCTTCGCCTCGAACCTCGACGAGTTCTTCATGATCCGCGTCTCGGGCCTGAAGGAGACGCTGGGCGAGGAGGTCGCGGGCCAGACGATGAGCATGGGCCTCTCGCCCGACGGGATGGATCAGGCCGCCCAACTCGTCGAGATCAGGCGTCGTCTGCTCCCGCTCTTCGACGAGCACGCGCGCTGCCTGCGCGAGGACGTGCTGCCGGCGTTGGCCGCCGAGGGCATCGAGATCGTCCGCTACAGCACGCTGACGCTGCCCGAGCGCCTCCTGCTCCGCGAGTTCTTCAAGCGCAAGGTGCACCCGGTGCTCACGCCGCAGGGCGTCGACCCCGGCCACCCGTTCCCCTACGTCTCGGCCCTGAGCCTCAACCTCGGCCTGACGGTCGAGCCGCTGCCCGAGCACGGGGTGACGCGCTCGCTGACGGGCAAGGGCGACCCGCGCTTCGTGCGCCTGAAGCTGCCGCCGATGGTGCCGCGCCTCGTCCCCGTCGGCGAGGGCGGGGCGAAGTTCATCCTGCTCGAAGACCTCATCGCCGCCCACTTCGACGCGCTCTTCCCGCGCATGCACGTCAGCCAGTGGCACGCCTTCCGCGTGACGCGCGACGCCGACGTGGAGCTGCGCGACGACGAGGCGGCCGACCTCCTGCGCGTCGTCGAGATTTCCCTGCGCGAGCGCCGCTTCGGCGCGGCCGTCCGGCTCGAAGTCGCCAACTCGATGCCGCGGGAGATGTCCGACATGATCGCCCGGTCGCTCGGCCTCAAGGACGACGACGTTTACCGCATCGAAGGGCCGCTCGACGCCAACGGGATGATGCCGCTGCACAAGCTCAACCGGCCCGACCTGAAGGACGCGCCCGCGAAGCCCAAAGTGCCGGCGCTGTTGAAGGACACCTCGCGCGTCTTCGAGGTCGTCAAGCAGCGCGACGTGCTGCTGCACCACCCGTACCACGCCTACACGGTCGTCACCGACTTCATCAGGCTCGCGGCCGAAGACCCCGAGGTGGTCTCGATCAAGATGTGCCTCTACCGGACGGGCTCGAAGTCCCCCATCCCGGAGGCGCTGATTAAGGCCGTCGAGAGCGGCAAGCAGGTGACGGCGCTCGTCGAGCTGAAGGCCCGCTTCGACGAGGAGCCGAACATCGAGTGGGCGAAGCGGATGGAGGCGGCCGGCGTCCACGTCATCTACGGCATCGTCGGGCTGAAGACGCACAGCAAGGTCTCTCTGGTCGTGCGGCGCGAGGGCGAGGAGCTGCGGCAGTACATGCACGTCGCGACGGGCAACTACAACCCCGTCACCTCGAACTTCTACACCGACCTCAGCTTCTTCACCGCCGACGAGGAGATCGGCGCGGACGCCACCGACCTCTTCAACTTCCTGACCGGCTTCTCGCGGCAGAAGGAGTACCGGCGGCTCCTCGTCGCGCCGGTCAACCTGCGCGACAAGATGCTGGCGCTCGTCGAGCGCGAGGCCGAGCACGCGCGGGCGGGCCGCCCGGCCCGCATCGCCGTCAAGATCAACCGGCTCGCCGACACGAAGATGATCCGCGCCCTCTACGCCGCCTCGCAGGCCGGCGTGCCCATCGACCTCGTCGTGCGCGGCATCTGCATGCTGCGGCCCGGCGTGCCCGGACTCTCCGAGACGATCCGCGTCCGCAGCATCGTCGGCCGCTTCCTCGAACACAGCCGCGTCTTCTACTTCGCCAACGGCGGCGAGGAGGAGGTCTACACGGGCAGCGCCGACTGGATGCCGCGCAACTTCGACCGCCGCGTCGAGGTGGTCGCGCCCGTCCGCGACGAGCGTTTGAAGAAGTACCTGCGCGACGTGGTCATCTCGGCCTACCTGCGCGACAACGTGAAGGCGAGGGAGCTTCAGCCCGACGGGGCCTACCAGCGGCCCGCGCGCGAGCCGGGCGCGGCGGACTTCAACGCGCAGCTCCACTTCCTCGACGCGCCGGAGCCGGAGTAGGCCGGGCCCTGATTCGGCGCGCCGCCGCGCGCGGGTGAGTTTAAGAGAGAGACTTTCATGCGCAACAAGACCGCCTACGCTTCGCTCGCTTCGTTCGCCCTGCTGGCCCTGCTCGCGCTCTCGCCCGCCGCCGCCGCGCAGGAGAAGGGCGGGAAGCAGGGGCCGCCGCCCGAGGGCGAGCGCGTCATGTGGCGCGACCCCGGCGACATCTCCGCGCGCAACCTGCTCGAAGGCCCGGCCGAGGTACCGCGCCCCGACCTGAGCCGCGTCACCTACATCAAGGACGAGACGGGCGGCTACTCGCCGAAGTTCCGCGTGAGGGACGGCGCGGGGCGCGTGTGGGTCGCGAAGATGGGCAAGGAGGCGCAGCCCGAGACGGCCTCGGTGCGGCTCGCGTGGGCCGCCGGCTTCGTCACCGAGACGAGCTACCTCGTCCCGTGCGTCCGCGTCGAGGGCGCGCCCGCCAAGCGCGTCGCCCGCTGCGAGGGCAACGGCTTCGCCAACGTCCGCTTCGAGGCGCGCCCCGAGGAGTGGCGGCGGCTCGAAACGTGGGGGTGGGGCGACAACCCGTTCAAGGGGACGCGCGAGTTTCAGGGCCTCATCGTGATGATGGGGCTGCTGAACAACTGGGACTTGAAGGACGATAACAACAAGATCATCTACGTGCCGGGCGCGGGCGGCCGCGGCGGCGAGTTGCGCTACGTGGTCGCCGACCTCGGCGCGACCTTCGGCAAGACGGGCGGCTTCGTCTCGCGCAACCGCAACGAGCCGAAGTCCTACGTCAAGACCCGTTTCGTCGAGGGGGTCGAGGGCGGCCACGTCCGCTTCGACTACAGCGGCAAGAACACAGCCCTGTTCAACGGCATCACGGTCGAGAACGCCAAGTGGCTCGGCGGCATCCTCTCGAAACTCTCCGACGCGCAAATCTCCGACGCCTTCCGCGCCGCCAACTACGCGGACGCCGACGTGCAGGCGCTCACGGCCGCCGTGCGCGCCCGGATCAACGCGCTGGTCGACCTGCCGGGCGGGGCGGGCGTCGCCGGGGCGGCGCAATGAATTTTTGACTAAAGATTTTTGTTTCGCGGTCGGCAGTCGTCAGTCGTCAACTGGATGGAAAATCGCAAATCCGAAATCTGAAATCTTCTGGCTCTCCCGGAAAGAAGTGAACATGGGAAGGTTGGCAGTCAGTCGCAGTCTCGTCGCTCTTTGCATCGTCGCCCTGTCGGCCTCTTCGGCCCCGGCCGGCTTCGCGCAGGGGAAGTCGGAGGGCAGGGAGGAGGCGCCGCGCGGGACACCCGTGCTGTGGCGCATGCCCTCGGACATCTCTTCGCGCGACCTGTTCCACGGCCCCGGCGGCGAGGCGGGCCGCCCCGACCTGAGCCGCGTCACCTTCGTGGAGGAGGAGACGGGCGGGTTCTCGACCAAGTACCGCGTCAAGGACGGCGCGGGGCGCGTGTGGGTCGCGAAGATCGGCAAGGAGGCGCAGAGCGAGACGGCGGCCGTACGGCTCGTGTGGGCCGTCGGCTACGTGACCGAGATCAACTACCTCGTGCCGCGCCTCACGATCGAAGGGAAGGGGACGTTCGAGAACGTCCGGCTCGAAGCGCGGCCCGAGAACATCAAGCGGCTCGACGAGTGGAAGTGGTCGGAGAATCCGTTCGCCGGCACGAAGGAGTTGCAGGGCCTCGTCATCCTGATGGCGCTCCTGAACAACTGGGACATCAAGGACTCGAACAACAAAGTCCTGCACGCGCGCGACCGCGGCGAGCTGCACTACATCGTCAGCGACCTCGGCGCGACCTTCGGCCGGGTCAAGTCGGGCGCGCCCGTCATCTGGCGCATCCGCCGCAACCGCAACGACCCCGAGGACTACTTCAAAGACCCGTTCCTCGAAGACGTGAAGCGCGGCAACGTCCTGCTCTTCTACAAGGGCAAGCGGCAGGACTTGTTCGACGACCTGCGCGTCGAGGAGGCCCGCTGGATCGGGGGGCTGCTCGCGCGGCTCACCGACGAGCAGCTCGGCGACGCCTTCCGCGCCGCCAACTACACGCCGGACGAAATCCGCCTGCTGACCGAGGCCGTCCGCACGCGCATCAGCGAGCTGGTCAACCTCTCGCCCGGCGGCTCGCTCGGGCGGAAAGATTAAAGAAGTTTCGAGTTCCCCGTCCCGGGCTCCCGGCTCGGGCGGCGCGGCCTGAGCCGTCCGACCCGCGCGGGGCAAACCCGGAACTCGCGACTCGGAGCACGGAACTTTAACGGGAGGGGCATGGCAGACAGGAACGTGAAGGGGCCGCGCAGGTCAACGATTCTGGCGGCGGTGTTGGCCGCGCTCGTCGGGTTCGGCATCGTCGCCATCGTCATGC
>DATMVI010000167.1:0-21460 GCA_035563275.1 Pyrinomonadaceae bacterium | reverse complement strand
GCGGAACTCAAGCGCGTCGAAGCTGCACGGGTCGGGCTCGGCCGAAGGGTCTGCGAGCGTGATGATGCCCATCGCCCGCTCGAAGTTGGCGTCGTCGCGCACCCAAGCCTTGATGTCGCCGCCGTAGGCGGCCGGGTCGGGGGCGAGCGCGCCGCGCGTGCGCAGGTAGGCGAAGAGGTCGTAGAGCGTGCGGGCGGACGCGCCGGCGAGGATCGAGGCCGGGTCGGCGAGCGGGTCGTCGAAGTGCGCGACGAGCGTCGCCTCGTCGAGGTCGGGCTCGAAGCCCGCGAGCGTGTCGCCGAGGCCCTCGGCGGCCTTGCCCATGACGGCGTTGCCGACCACCTGACCCAGCGCGTCAAAGGCGGCCTCGACCCGGTTGCCGTTGGCGTCGGTGACGCGGGAGGGTTGCAGGACGCGGTAGTCGTTGACGGCGGCCGTCGCGTTGCCGACGGCATCGGTGAGCGTCGCCGGCAGGAGGTCGTAGGCGTCGTAACTGACGCGCGTGCGCGCGCCGAAGGCGTCCACGGCGCGGCGCGGCAGGAAGAAGTGCGCGCGGGCCTCGGCGAGTTCGGCGGGCGCGGCGGCGTCGTCCGGCGAGTAGAAGACGCGCCCCGAAGGCATCCACCAGCCTTCGACGCCGGCGAGCTGCACGTAACCGCCTTCGGTCAGCGCCGCGTCGGGCACGAGGCCGTCGAAGAGGCGCGCGACGTGCGCGGGCGTGAGCGCGAGCTGGTAGGACTCGCCGTGCAGCGCGCGCGGCTCCAACTCTTCGAGCGCGAGCAGCGCCGAGAGGTCGTCGCGGCGGTAGAGGGTGCGCGTGCGGTCAACGACGCGCCGCCTCGGCGTGGACGGCAGCGCGCCGGAGCCGTCCACGTCCGCGCTCGGAATCTCCTCGTAAGGGGTGTCCTGCGCGCCGCCCCAGAGCGCGTCCCAATGACTTTCAAGCTCCGCGAAGTTGAAGAGGTTGGTGATGCCGGGGCGGTTCGCGAGCGGCGCGACGCCGTACCACTCGGCGACGACAGCCTCGGCCGGCTGCGGCGCGCGGTGCGCGTCGGGGAAGGCGGCCGGGTCGGCAACCGGCCCGGTCATCGTGCGCCCGGTGGCCGAGACGCGCAGGCGCGACTGGTCGTGGGCGAGCATGGCACGGTAGGCGGCCGACAGCTCGGGCTCAGGCGCGGGGTGGCCGGGCCGCCGCGGGTAGCCGACCGTCACCTTGCTCAGCTCGTTGCCGAAAGCGTCCACCCTCAGCGTCACGTCGTGCGTGACGCGCGGGTCGCCGGGGTCGCGCTCGTAGTGGAAGGAGACGGCCTCGCGCTGGTGCGTGTGGAAGACGGCGTGCCGGTTGACGCCCTTCTGCTGGACGCGGCGGACGGTGAAGTTCTGCTCGGTGACGGTGTAGGGGAGCGCGGCGCGCGGCGAGCCGTCTTCGGCGTAGACCTCGACGCGTAGCGCCTGACCCTTGAGCGCGCGCACGGCCTCGCGCGCCTCGTCCGCGCCGAGGCCGGGCGGGAGCACGGTGTCGGGCAGCAGCAACGCCGCGCGGTCCGCGGCCCGGTCGGCGGGGCGCAGCGCCGGCTCGACCCAGTACTCGCGCTCGTACTGGCGCGAGACGGCCTCGCCCTCGACGAAGGCCCCGTTATGGAACCACGTGCGCGTGAGCACGGGCGGAACCCACGAGGCCGCGTCCCAGTTGAGGTCTTCGCCTTCGGGGAAGGCGGTCTCGGCGCGGTGCTCCTCGGTGTCCCACTGCTCGACCATGCCGAAGCCGCGGAACTCGCGCTCGTCGGGGTCGAAGTAGCCGTGGTGGTAGCGGTAGCGCGTGACGAAGCGGCTGCGCCCGACCCGGTCGAAGGTCTCGACGCGCTCGACGACGTGGACGACGTGCGGCAGCTTCGTCACCCACGGGCGGCCGGCCAGCTTGTCGGCGAGGTAGAAGCGCGTCGAGGGCGCGAAGCGCACGCGCGTCTCGGCCCCGAGGTTGTTGCGCGTGCCGACCATCAGGTGCGGCTTGCGCGAACCCATCAGGTCGACGTAGCGCAGCGCGGCGTGCGACTCGCCCGGCAGCGGCGAAGACCAGACGAGGCAGGCCGTGCCGTTGCCGAGCAAGTCCGTCACCTGCACGTCGCTCAGGGCGTCGGCGCCGGGGAAGACGGCGAGGCGGCGGGGCGCGGCCCACGAGTTACCCGAGCGGTTGAAGCAGACCATCACGCCGTCTTCGCCGACGTAGAGGAGGTCGGTCGTGCCGGAGCCGTCGAGGTCGGCGAAGCGGAGGCGGCGCGGCTCGAAGCCCTCGCCGCCGGCGAAGCGCGGCGCGTCGTCCATCGACACCTTCGCGCCGAAGCGGCCGTGGCCGAGGTTGGGCCAGTAGCAGACCTCGCCGGCGCGCACGCGCACGATGTCGCTCAGGCCGTCGCCCGTCATGTCGGCGAGCGTGACGCTCTGCGTGCCGTCGGCGAAGACGACGCGCGGGCCGCGCTCCTCGTCCCACGGCACGGGCACGCGCTCGGCCGCGCCGAAGCCTTCCGCGCCGAGCGAGGGGTAGAAGGTGTGGACGCCCTCCTCGGTGATGAGCAGGTCGGCGCGGCCGTCGCCCGTCAGGTCGACGAACTTCAGGTTCGGCTCAGACCAGTCGAGCTGCGGCAGCGACGTGAAGGGGCGGAAAGGCTCCCAGCCCTCGCCCGCGGCGCGCGCGAAGTAGCCGGGCGCGGGCGCCTCGAAGCTGACGAGCTGGAGGCGGCCGCCGCCTTCGAGGTCTAAGAGCTGCTGGCCGCCGCGGAGGCTGGCCGGGGCGGGGAGGGCCGGAACCTGTTCGAGCGGGCCGAAGCGGGCGCGCGCCGCGCGTTCGCCGCCCGCGAGCGTGACCTCGTTGACGGGGCTGAGGTTTCGTTTGTAGCCCCAGCCGCCGTCGTGCTCGGAGAGGATGCCGGGCAGCCCCTCGCCGTCGAGGTCGAGCCAGCGGAAGCGCGCCCCGTCGAGCCCCTCGGGCAGACCCGCACGGCTCTCCGCGTCCTCAAGCGTCAGCACCTCGGCGCTCACTTCGGGCTGGCTGTAGAAGAACTCCAACGGCGGCGTCGAGCGGCGCACGACCTCTGCGCCGCGCCGGCGGTAGCCGGTCTGCGTCACGGACGCGAGGAAGGTGTAGACGGGGTTGCGCTCGTCGGCGGGCGCGACTTCGTCCGAGTAGAGCAGGTCGGTCGAGCGCACGAGCGCGGGCTGTTCGAAGCCGGCCTGACCCGCGAACCGGTGGAAGAGCAGCACGCGCTCGCAGCGCCGGTAGGTGCGAACCTCGAAGCCGGCGCGGTAGCTGGAGAACGGGTCGGGCCGCACGGGCCAGTCGCGGTCGGGCGCCGGCGCGGGCGACTCCGCGCGGTGGTCGCCGTAGTCGAAGACCATCTGGAAGTGCCAGTCGGCCGGCGGCGCCTGCGCGGGGCCGGCCGCGCCCCAGTCGCGGAAGTACGGCGCGACGTTGCCGTAGCGAACCCACTTCGGGTAACGCTGCGCCGCGCGCGCGGCCCCCGAACGGTTGGCCTCGCAGGCCGAGGCCGTCGCCACCCCGCGCGAGTCTTCGGGCGCGTAGACGTAGTGCGCGGCGTGGCCGCGGTCGTCGAAGGTGAGGTGGATGAGGTAGGAGTAGACGCGGCGCGGGTCGCGCGGGTCGCGGACGCGGCTGTTCTCGTCGAAGCCGAAGAGGGTGGTGACGTTGTCGGTCGTGATCAGGCGCCAATGGCTGACGCCGTCGTCGTCGCGCGTCCAGCGCTCGACGCGCGCGAACAGACCTTCGACCCGCGGCCGGTAGGGGCGCACGCGGTAGGCGACGCCGCGGACGGTGCGCGGCGTCGAGACGCGCCCGCCCGCGGCGTCGAGCACGGGAACCAAATCCTCGGAGCCGGCGAGGATGAAGGTGTCAGACTCGTCCTCGTCGCGGTAGCGCGGCAGCCCCCTGTCGGTCTTGCGCGTGATGGCGGGCAGCGAGAGCGTCCAGCCGAAGCCGAACGGCCCGTTGCCCGAGCCGGAGTCGTAGGAGAGCGAAAGCTCCGGGCCGAAGCCGGAGCGGCCGGGGCTCGTCGCCAGCGGGACGCTCATCGAGCCGGAGCCGGTCGCCGGGTTCGAGCCGAACTTCTCCCCCTGCCCGCGGATGGCCCCGCCGCCCTTCGGCAGGTTGATGGCCGGCAGCGAGGCGCTCCCGCGCTGACCCGCCGCGGCCTGCCCCGCGGTCTCCCTGCCGCTGTTTTTGCCTTCGGGTTGCACTCGCTTGGGCGCGCGAACGATTCGACGCCGCGCGGCGGCGTCGCGCGCGCGACGCCGCCGCGTCGGCGGAGTCTGGGGCGAGGTTTGTGGCTCGGCGGTCGGGTTAATTTCGTCCGAGTCGGCGTTCGGGCCGAGTCGTCGGGAGCGCCGCGGCGAGCGCTTCGGCCGTCTCCGGGGTTCTCAGGGGTTGGGGGATTGGCTTCGTCGGAAACCTCGGCGGCTTCAGGTGAGGCGAGGAGCAGGGTCTTTTCAGAAGTGGAAGTCCATATTTGCGCGGCGGCTAAAATAATGCCGGGCAGGTTCAATGTCAAGAAAATGTTTGGCCGGTCAAAATCCAACACGTCGGCCGCAACGGCCGTCGCGGCCGGGCCGAGACGCTTAGCGTTCGGATGACAAAAGTCCGCGCGCGTGAACTGAAACGACTTCCGAATTCGCGTTAAGGGTAGGCACGCGAATGGGGGCGGAGTGAGTCAGGGGAGGCGCGTCATGAAGACGACGAAGCACGGCGCGAGCAGAGGAGACGCTTGATGATTTCTTCAGTCAACCCCGAACAGATCATGCAACTCGGCCTCGGCTTCTGGGCCTCGAAGACCCTGCTGAGCGCCGTCGAACTCGGCCTCTTCACCGAACTGGCCCGCGGCCCGCTCGACGCCGCGACGCTCGGCGAACGCCTCGGCCTCCACCCGCGGGCCTCGCGCGACTTCCTCGACGCGCTCGTCTCGCTCCGCATGCTGGAGCGCGACGCCGCGGGGCTGTACGCCAACACGCCCGAGACCGACACCTTCCTCGACCGCGGTAAACCCTCCTACCTCGGCGGCATGCTGGAGATGGCCAACGCGCGGCTCTACCCCTTCTGGGGCTCGCTGACCGAGGCGCTGAGGACGGGGCGGCCGCAGAACGAGGCCCGCAGCGGCGGCAACTTCTTCGAGGCCCTGTACGCCGAGCCGGCGCGTCTCGAATCGTTCCTGAGCGCCATGACCGGCCTCAGCCTCGCCGCGGCCCGCGCCATCGCGCGACAGTTCCCGTGGCGTCGCTACCGAACCTTCGTTGACATCGGCGGCGCGCAGGGCGGCCTGCCCGTCGAAGTCGCCCTCGCGCACGCGCACCTGACCGGCGGCAACTTCGACCTGCCCGGCGTCCGCCCGGTCTTCGAGAAGTACGTCGGGCGCCACGGCCTCTCCGACCGGCTCAGCTTCCACCCCGGCGACTTCTTCAAAGACCCTCTGCCCACGGCCGACGTGCTCGTCATGGGCCACATCCTCCACGACTGGGACATGGACGAGAAGCGCATGCTCCTCCGGCGCGCCCACGACGCGCTCCCCGAAGGCGGCGCGCTCATCGTCTACGAAGCGCTCGTCGACGACGACCGGCGCGAGAACACCACGGGGCTGCTGATGAGCCTCAACATGCTCATCGAGACGCCCGGCGGCTTCGACTACACCGGCGCCGACTGCCAGACGTGGATGAAGCAGGCCGGCTTCCGCGAGACCCGCGTCGAACACCTCGCCGGCCCCGACTCGATGGTCGTCGGCATCAAGTAGCCCCGCACCCCATGCCGCGCCACGGCCACAGAGTCCGATAAGGTTCTCGATTACCATCGCTTTGCTTATCAGACCCCGATGTCCTGACTCTGAGCTGAGTTGTTTTGGAGCTGGTGCGCTTCGTCGTGAACGGGTGGCGGGAAGGGGCAGGCGATTCGTAGTTTATTCGGAGCTGAAAGGATAGATCGCAGCCCGTCGCCGGAGACATCGGATGATGCGTCTGGTCGCATACCTCTGCCTGATCGCCGTCTGCTTCCTTGTGGCGCCGACTGACGCGCGCGCGCAGCGGACGCGCGCGACGGTGACGTTGACGGGGCAGGTGAGCGGATTTGTTGCCGTGTCGGCTGGGCCGGGCGCGAGGGTCTTGAAGGGTGACGCGCGGGTTTCCGCGGGGCGCGTCGGGGCGCGCACGCTGGTCTTTTCGTTGTCCGGCCTGAATGAAGGCGAGACACAGTTGGACATCCCCGTTCAGGTACGCTCCAACGTCGAGTTCACGTTGACGACTTCGTACGAGGTGGGCGGGGCGGCCTTCTCGGACGTGTCGGTCGTCGGAGTGGGCGGCGCGGGGAGGCTCGTGTTCCCGGGTGCGGCCTCGCGCGTGGTCGTCGCCCCGGCCTTCGACGCGCGCCACGCCGCCACGCCGCCCGCCGCCCCCGCCCTCTCCTCGCCCGTCGCGCTCCTGCACGGCCCCCCGGTCTCGATGGGCGGCACGCTGGAGTCGCCCGCCAACGCCCTCGAAGTCGTGCTCCGCCTCGTCGTCAGGGCCCCGGCAGGCGCCCGGGGCGCGGACGCCGAGTTGTTGGTCTCAGTCGCGCCCCGGCCGAAGGGCTTGTGAAGCCCGCGCGCCTCGCCGAATGGTTGCGGCGGCGTCATCGCGTCACGGAGATTCGGCGGCGCGGCTTTGTCGGTCGGCCCTCGGGAGTGATCTTCTGATGACCTGCAAACTGATGGCGGCGGCCGCGGCCCGCGCCGCACTGTGCGCTCTGTGGCTCTGCGTGCCGGCGCTCGCGGCGGGGACGGATGTCCCTCTCGCGCGGCGCGAGAGGGACATCCGGAGGGCGGAGCGAATCCTCGCTAAGCTCCGGCGGTTGGGCGCGGCGCGAGAGGACGCGGCCGAGTTCCGCTCCCTCACGCGCAAGCTCTATCCGGGGCTGTTCGTCGCGGTCGCCGAGTTGGGCCAGAGCGATTTAAAGACTGACCTCGACACGGCCGTCTTCCTCTACGAAGAGGCGGGCCGGACGTGGGACGAGGCGGGCGCGCGGGCGGCCGACTGCGCGCGCGAAAGGCCGGACACCTTCACGCCGCTGTGCCGCGAGCTGCGGGGCGGAACCATGAGGCAACTGCTCCTCTCGAAGGCGCGTCTGCACGCCGCGTGGGCCGAGGCCGCGGTCAGGGTTCACAAGGGCGAGGGCGACGCGGGAACGTCGCGCGCTTTGGCCGAGATGCGGGCGGCGCGAGAGAACGACGCGGCAATCGCCGCGCGCGTGGTCGAGGCTTTGAAGCCGCTCGAAGGCGTCGTCAAACTTCCCCAAACCTACGCCGACTATCAGGAGCACGGCGCGCTCTCGCGGGTCGGCCCGGAGAGGCTGGACGCGGAGTTTGCCGGAGCCCTCGCGCGCGCCGGGGCGCTGCTCGGGTGGATGGCGCGCAGTCCCACTTTCTACGCGCTGCGCGGCGCGTGGCGTAGCTACGCGGACGGGCTGTTCTGGTATCGGAGGGTTCAGCGCGCCAGAAGCCTCGTGGTCGCGGCCGAGGCGTTCGAGCCCGACCCGCAGCGAGACCTCGGGCGCGACCCCGAGCAGGCCGGCTACGCCGCCGCCGTCAACTGGCGGACGGCCGTCAAATTCACGCGGCTGGCCGAACGGTCGCTCTCACCGAAAGATTAAGCGCGCGGCCCTTAGTCCACATCCCGACACAGAGTCCACGAAGGAAGAGACGGAGGGCGCGGGGAAGACCTACTTCTTCCCCGCGCCCTCCGTGTTGAAAACTGTGGGGTGAGTGTGGGGGCAGGGCTTGTCCCTGCCCGCGCGAGCCTCGTTACCAATTTGCGTCGAAGTCCTGACGAGTCTTGAGCGGGCAGGGACAAGCTCTGCCCCCACAGGCTTGCCCCACTTTGAAGGCCGCCCCGCGGCTAGAACGGCTGGACGGAGAAGCTCGCCTTGCCCTCGGAGTTGACGGCGTTGCCGAAGAGGCGGTTGTTGCCGAAGGTGTAGACGCTGCCGGGCGCGGCCAGCGAGTTGTAGATGCCCCAGTGGTTGTTCGTGATGGTCGTGTTGGAGAGGCGCGCCAGCCCGCCGTCGGCGACGAGGACGGCCTTCTCAAGGTTGTTTCAAGGCGTCGGCGGCCGCCGCGCGAACCCGGACGGCGTTAACGGCTGCCGCGTGCTGGGCAGGCACTCTACGGCATGAGCCTCGCGCGAGTCATAAAGGCCGGGTGAGGGTTTGGTAAGGGTTAGGTAAGGGCGGCTCAGAAGATGCGCGGCGGGGTGGCGGGGGGCGCGGCGTCGGCGTCGAGCGCCCACTGGAGCTGGAGGCGTCGGGCCTGCTCGGCGTGGCCGGCTCGCAGCAGCCGGCGGTGGAGCAGGCGCGCGGGCGCGGAGCGGGCGCGGGACATCTCGGTGCGGCGCGCCTCGTCTTCGGGGGCGAACTGCGCGCGCATCTCGCTCAGGCATTCGACGCAGCGCCCGAGGGCTTCGAGTGACGCTTCGTCCGCGCCCGCCCCGGCCTCTCCGGCCGAGGCTTCGAGGGCGAGGGCGAGCGCCCAGTAACCCCGCCAGCGCTCGCCGGAGCCGGCCTCGTCGAGCAGCCTGACGGCCTCTCCGGCCGCCCCGGCGGCGCCGCCCGCGTCGCCCGTCTCGCGGCGCGCGTGCGACTGCTCGACGAGGGCGAGGCCGAGGCCGTCGCGGCAGCGCAGCTCGGCGGCGATCTCGGCGGCGGCCGTCGCTTTCGCCAGCGCGTCGGCGTGGTCGCCGCGCGCGAGCCGGACGCGCGCCTGATCGACGAGGACGCGAAACTCGTCGTCGCGGTCGCCGATGGCGCGGATCATCTCCAGCGCCCGCGCGAGCAACGCTTCGGCCTCGGCGAGCTGGCCCGCCTCGCCGTGCGCGCGCCCGAGCAGCCACAGCGTCTCGGCCTCGCAGTGCGCGTCGCCGTTCGTCTTCAAACTCTCCAGAGTTCGCCGCAGGTGGCTGATGCCTTCGTCGTAAAGCCCCTGCGCGATGCGCGCCTGCCCGACGCCCATGTGGGTCTTCGCCTCGCCAAAGAGGTCGCCGATGGTCTGGAAATCTTTCTGCGCGCGGCGCGCGAGCGAGACGGCCGACTCATACTGGCCGCGGCTCAGGTCGGCCCAGTGCAGGCGGCGCAGGACTTGCGCGCGCAGGCGCACGTTGCCGCAGAGCGCGTGGTGTTCGAGCGCCTTTTCGAGCAGCCCGACGCCTTCGGCGTGGCGGCCTTGCAGCGCGCGCGCCCAGCCGAGCGTGCCCGCCGCCGCGGCCGCCGTGGCCTCGGCCGCCCCGCCCTCTTCGAGCATGCCTTCGATGAGCTGCGCGGCCGATTCGTAATCGCCGACGCCGGCGCGGACGTTGGCGAGTTGCAGCAGGGCGAGCCGCGCGCGCTCGGCCTCGCCGAGCTGCCGGTAGAGTTCCAACGCCTCGGCCGTGGCGCGCTGGGCCTCGGCGTACTGGCTGAGGGCGACGAGCGCCAGCCCGGTCTGAAACAGAAGCGCGGCCTCCGCGCGCCGGTCGCCGAGCGAGCGGGCGAGCGCGAGCGCCTCGCCGAGCAGGGGCGCGAGTTCTTTGTTGCGGCCGACGGCGTGGAAGCTCTCGCAGACGGCGAGCAGCAGCTCCAGCTTGTCGGCGGCCGTGACCGGCCGCGACTCTCCCGCCGTCGGATCGCCGGGCGGGGCGACCGTCTCGCCGGCGAATTCGAGTTGAGCGGCCGCGCGCCGCGCGCGCTCGATGCAGGAGACGGCCTCGGCCCAGTGCCAGCGCGCGCTGGCCGAGGCCCACGCGCGCATGCCCCAGCGGAAGGCGCGCAGGTGGTCGCCGGCCGCCTCGTAGTGGGCGCTGAGGGCGTCGGCGACGCGGTCGAGGTGGGGCGCGTAAACGTCCGCGATGGCCCCGGCCGCCGACAGGTGGAGGCGGCGCCGGCGGCGCGGCGCGAGGCTGTCGTAGAGCACGTGCCGCAGGATCGTGTGGTAGAAGCGGTAGTCCTCGCCGGCCGAGACGCCGCGCCCGGAGAGCACGCCGAGCTCGACGCCTTCGCGCAGGCTCTCGTCCAGAACCTCCTCGCCGCGCCCCGACATCCGCGCCAGCGTCTCGACGCGGAACTCGTCGCCGATGACGGCCGCCTCTTCGAGCAGCCCGCGCAACGGCGTCGAGAGTCGTTCGAGCTTGCCCATCGCGGCCATGACGAGCGAGTCGGGCAGCGGCACGCCCTCGATGCCGTGCCAACGCCAGCGGCCGCCCGCGCGCGCCTCGGCCTTGTCCTCGCTGATGACGCCTTCGGCCACGAGCAGCCGCAGCGTCTCGATCAGAAAATAAGGGTTGCCGCCGGTGACGCGGTACATCAGGCGCGTGTCGTCGCGCGGGACGAGCGGGGCGCGGGCCGCGCCGCCGAAGACTTCTTCGACGGCCGAGCGGCAGGCGCTCTCGTCGAGCGGCCGCAGGCCGATGACGGTGAAGCTGCGGTAGGCCGCCTCGCGCTTGAGCCAGCGCGCCAGAGGGTGGCCCGGCTCGGAGGCTTCGCCGGCGCGGGCCGGCAGGACGAGCAGCAGCGGCTCGTCGGCCCGCGCGCGCATCAGGTAGCCGAGGCAGTCGAGGCTCACCTCGTCGGCCCACTGGAGGTCGTCGAGCACCATCACGAGCGGGCGCTCGCGCGACAGGCGCAGGAAGGCGCGCGCCAGCGGGATGAGGACGCGGAAATGGTCGCTGGCGCCCGCGCCGGCCGCGACCTGTTCGAGCGGCGCGCGCTCGCGCCCGCCGCGGAATAACTCGTCGGGCAGTCGCTCGCCGCAACGCGCCTCGACCGCCTCGCGCAAGTCCTGCGCCGTGGACTCGCTGCGCCGCGCCGTCTGCGGGCGGCTGCCGTCGTCGAGGCACGCGCGCAGCAATTCGATGAAGGCCTCGTAGGGCGCGAGGCGGCTCCCCTCGTAATCGAAGAAGCGGACGTAGGCGAACGTCGCGCCCCCGGCCCTGACCCGGCGGCCGAAGTGTCGGACGAGCTGCGTCTTGCCGATGCCCGGCTCGCCCTTGACGATGACGGGCTGGCCGCCGCCCGCGAGCGCGCGGACGTACTCGGCGCGGAGGATGGACAACTCCGTCTCGCGCCCGACGAGCAGGTCGTAGTTGGGCTGCGCGTGGTCAGGCGCGTGTGCGGCTGCGTGGGGCGAGTCGGCGGCGGGCGCGCGAGCGCCTTCGGCTTCGTCGGCCCCGTGCTGTGCGGTCGTCAGGGCGGTGACGGGGGCGATGAAGCGGTAGCCGCGGGCGTGGAAGGTCTGGATGTAGCGGGGCGCTTCCGGGGAGTCGCCGAGCGCGCGCCGCGCCTGCGAGACGGCCTGCTTGAGGACGGCGTCCGTGGTGAAGACCTCGGCCCAGACCGCTTCGAGCAGTTCGTCTTTGGGGACGACGCGGCCGCGGTGCGCGATGAGGTAACGCAAGACCTGCACGGCGCGCGGCTCCAGTCGCACCGGCACGCCGTCGCGGTACAGCAGGTCAACGTCGTGGGGCAGTTGAAAGGGGGGGAATTGAAACGTCCGGCCCTGCATGATGGATGCGCCGAAGGAACGGGAACGCCGCGGGTCGCTTCGGCTGGCCGCCGAGTTTATACCAGCGGCCGACCTCCGGTCACCCGAATTTTATAGCCTCGGCGACAGGGCGGCGCGGGTTCGGCTCTTTACGCGTCCGGCTCGGCCGGCTCGGGGTGGTTGACCGCGGCCCCCGCCGCGTTGCGGAGGCGCGAGACGAGGGCGTCCATCCGGACGCGGGCGGCGAGGTCGGCCCTGACGAGGCCGCGCGCGTGCAGGTGGAGGCGGTAGCGCGCCTCGGTGCGGGCGAGGCGCAGCTTCTCGCGGCGCGTGAGGCGCGCGGCGAAGTCTCGGCGGAAGCGCGCGAAGTCGTGCAGGTAGAGGTGCCTCACGATCTCCTCGAAGGGGCGGCCGTCGTAGACGTTGTCGCCGACGACGCGCTTCGTCCAGCGCGGCGTGAGGGTGAAGGCCGCGCGGCAGGGGCGGCGCAGGGCCATCTCCAGAATCAGGTACCAGTCGTCGGCGATCCGCATGCGCTCGCCCCAGCCCGAGGCGATGGCGTCGCGGCGGATGAGGAGCGAGGAGGAGGGGGCCGGGCAGGTGTCGAGGAACAGCCGTCTGACCTGCGCGGGCGTGAGCAGAGACCACTCGCCGCGGCGGTCGGTCTGGTAGCGCCGCCACTTGCCGACGCGCATCCAGTCGCTCGGCTGCGACTCGGCGCCCTTCAACTTCACCCAGTTCGTGAAGACGAAGTCGAGCCGGAAGTCTTCGAGGCATTCGACGCTGCGGGCCAGAAAATCCTCGGCCCACACGTCGTCCGAGTCGAGCGAGGCGACGTACTCGCCCCGCGCCAGCGCGAGGCCGAAGTTGCGCGCGCTGCCCTGCCCGCGGTTGCGCTGGTAGTGGTACTCGACGCCCTCGAACCCGGCCACGCGACGCGCCGTGTCGTCGCCGGAGCCGTCGTCCACGACGACGATCTGCTTGAGCGGGTAGGTCTGCGCCTGCGCGCTGCGGATGGCTTCGACGACGTAGTCGGCGCGGTTGTAGGTGGGGATGATGATGGAGACCAGCCCTTTAATCATCGCGTTCGCTCTCTCCGCGCTGAGGCGGCGGCCCGGGTGATAGCGGGCCTCGTTCGGTCGCCGGTGGTCAAGTGAGGTTCAGGGCGTCTGCTCACCAACAGTCTCTTCGTCGCGCATCGTCCCGGTGGCGGCGCGGAGGGCGCGCGCCTCGGCCAGCGCGTCGGCCGTCTCCAGAAGGAGGTCGGCGAAATCCTCTTCCGGGCTCGGCGGAACCAGCTCGCGGATGCGGCGCGCGGCCAGCCGCCCCATCTCCGGCAGCCGGCGCCGCGCGGCCCACGCGCGCTCCAGCGCCGCGTCGATGGCGTCCTCGGCCGGGGCGGAGAGGAAGCCGGTCACGCCCTCCTCGATCACCTCGGCGTTGCCGCCCACGTCTGTGACGACCGCGGGCCGGCCGCACATCATCGCCTCGACGAGCGCGAGCGGCAGGCCCTCGGTGCGCGAAGCGAGGACGAGCGCGTGGTGCCCGCGCCAGATGCCGGGCACGTCGTCGGTCTGCCCCTCGAACGAGACGTTCGTGACGCCGAGCCTTGAGGCCAAGCCCTCCAGCCCCTCGCGGTTGTCCCCGCGCCCGTAGAAGGAGACGTGGAGTTTGCGGGCCTTCCACTTCTCGCGCGCGAGCACGCGCAGCAGGATGTCCTGCCCCTTGTCGAGCAGATACAGGCGGGCCACGCAGGCGAGCCGCAGAGACTCGCCCTCGCCGCCGGGCCACGGGAGCGGGCGGTCGGCCGCGACGAGGTACGGGTTCCTGACCACGGAGGCGTTCGGGAGGCTCGCGCCGAGCTGGTCTTCGGTCAGTCTCCGGTTGTGCTCGGAGACGAAGAAGCAGCGGACGGCCCCCTCGAAGGTCTCGCGCCGGTGGCGGCGCGCGCCGTCGGGCGGCCAGAAGTGGTCGGTAGCTTTCTGGCTGATCAGCGTGTAAGGTAGCCCGAGTTTGCGGCAGAGGTAGCCGAAGTGCAGCCCGTCGTAGTTGTCGCCCTGCGAGATGACGACGAGGTCGGGGCGGCGCGTTTTCAGGCGCAGCGTGAGGGACAGGAAATGCGAGAGCGTGACGACGCGCTGCGGGCACAGGGGGAGCCGCCGCAGATCGCGCACCGGGCACGAAAGGGAGCGCAGGCGGCGGACGCTCGGGTGCGACTCGTCCACCACGGTCTTGAAGGCCGAGACGCGGTGGCCCCGCTCGGCGAGCACGGCGGCCGCCCTCGACCAAAGCTCCTCGCTCCCGCCCCACTTCTCAGGGCAGGTGCTCACCACGACGAACCGGCGCGCAGGCTTGGCGCGAGAGTCTCTTCTCATACGGGGACTAGAGAAGCGTTGACCTCTACCGAATCAGTGTCAGTATGAAGAAATTTTCGAGCGTGAGCGCGCGCGTCTCGAACAACCTCCGCCGTGCGCAGACCTGAGATCACCCACACCGTCAGGGCTTACGACTGGTGGGAGTTCAAGCTCTCACCGATCTTCGCCACCGCCTACGCGACCGCGTCGCTGTCGGGGCAGCCGATCGCCCCGCTGTGGCCGCTGCTGCTGCTCGCCCTCGCGGCACTCGCGCCGGGGGCCGCCTACGTCAGCCTGATTAACGACCTGACCGACATCCGCGACGACCTCGCCAGCGGCAAGAGCAACCGGATGGTCGGCAAGTCGCGCGCGTTCGTCGCGCTGGCGCTGGCGTGCTGCCTCGCGCCCGGCCTCGCCGTGTCGCTCTACTGGCGCGACGACCCCTTGCTGCTTTCGCTGTACCTCGCCGCGTGGGTCGCCTTCTCGCTCTACTCGCTGCCGCCGGTCAGGCTGAAGGCGCGCGGCTTCCTCGGGCTGCTGGCCGACGCCTCGGGGGCGCACCTCTTTCCGACACTTCTGGTCGTCAGCCTCGTCCACCGCTGGCGCGCCGAGCCGGTCGAGGCGGTCTGGTTCGCGGCCGTCGCCGTCTGGTCTCTGTGCCTCGGGCTGCGCGGCAACCTCTGGCACCAGCTCAGCGATTTACCTAACGACGAGAAGACGGGCCTGCGAACCTTCGCGAGGCGGCATAAGATAACACGCCTGAACAGGCTGGGCAATTTCGTCATCTTCCCGGCCGAGGCCGCCGCCTTCGCCGTGATGCTGTGGCGGTTGGGCAGTCCCCTCGCCTTCGTCTTGCTCGGCCTCTACGCGCTGCTCGAATGGTCGCGCAGTTCGTGGTGGAAGATGAACCTCGTCATCGTCGCCCCGAAGGAGCGCTTCCACATCGTGATGCTCGAATACTACGAAGCCTTCTTCCCCCTCGCCGTCCTGCTCGCCTCCGCCGCCGCGCACCCTTACGACGCGCTCGTCCTCGCCGCGCACCTCCTGCTCTTCCCGAAGCGCGCGACGCAGACCGTGAAGGACGCGCTCAAGATGACGAGGCAACGCGTCGGCGGCTTCCTGCGGGCGCGCGGCGGCGCGTGAGAACGAGTTTCGCGCCGCCGCGGGCGGGCTTCGTTTCGCTCAGGCGGCCGGCTTCGAGAACGAGCCGGCGAGGTGGAGGATGATGTGGTCGGCGGCCGAACGCAGGAGCCGCGCCTCGGGCCGCCCGCCGAAGCGGGCCAGCGCCTCCTTGCCGGACGCGACCACGCCCGCGCTCAGCTCGCGCGCCTCCTCGCGGCTCAGGCCGCGCACCACGGTCGGGCGCAGGTGTCGCAAGTCCTGCCCGACGCTCTTGCCCGTGGACTGCTGGTCGCCCCACGCGTCGGCGAGGTCGTCGTAAATCTGGTAAGCCCGGCCGAGACTTTCGCCGAAGGCGGCGAGCGCGTTCGTGTCCCCGTCGGGCGCGCCCGCGAGAATCCCGCCGGCGACCATCATCAGCCGCATCAGCCCCGTCGTCTTCAACTCGCGGCTCGCCAGCACGGCGTCGTCCGAGCGCTCGCCGCTCAGCGCCAGCTCGACCGCCTGCCCGGCGATCATGCCCGCGCCCCCGACGCAGCCCACGACTTCACGAATCAGCCGCGGCAGCCGCGCGGCCTGCTCGCCGTCGCGCGCCGAGCCGGCGAAGAGGACGTAAGACTGGTTGAGCAGCGCGACCGCGACGAGCAGCGCCATGCCTTCGCCGTAGGCGAGGTGCAGCGCCGGCCGCCGTCGCCGCAGCTCCGCGTCGTCCATCGAGGGCAGGTCGTCGAGGACGAGCGAGCTGGTGTGGATGAACTCGACCGCGCAGCCGTGCATTAAAGCCTGCTCGCCCGAAGCCCCGCCGAGGCCGGAGGCGACGAGCGTGAGGAGCGGCCGCAGGCGTTTGCCGCCGGGGAAGACGGCGTACCTCACGGCCTCGTTGAAGCGCTCGGTGCCGGGCGCGTCGCTGACCGGCAGCCACGTTTCGAGCGCCGCCTCGACGCGCGCCCTTTGAGACGCGACGAAGCGCGGGAACTCGTCGGAGGCTGCTCCCGCGCGCGGGCCGTCCTCGGGGGCGTTTGATGTTGAAGACATTAACTCTCCGGGTTTCCCTTCACTGAGGACGGAGCCGGCCGCGTCATAAACTCGCGGTCGGGTTCGCGTCCGCGTCCCACAGATAATCCGCGGCGTAAGGCGCGTACAAAGGGTCGCCCTTCAGCCGCGCCGCCTTCCCCTCGAAGCGGCTCAGAATCTCGGCGGGGAAGTCCGCCTCGGTGATCTTCCGGCCGGGCCGCGCGAGGCAGAGCGCGCCGACGAGCGGCCGCAGCTTGTTGTCGAGCGTCTTGCCGACATACCAGCGGTAAACCCTCCGGAAGCGCGCCGGGCCGAGCCGCGACGCCGCGGCCGAGACCGCGCGCGAAATCAGAGGATACCAGTACAGCTCCTCCGGCGTGAGCGAAGGGTTCGCCCGCCCGAGCCTGATCTCGGCGTGCCGCAGGCCGAGCCTCTCTTCGAGCACTCTGAGGAACCTGCCCTGATCGTCACGCAGCAACTCGTAGGGGAGCACGATCAGGTTCTCTTCGCCGAACGCCTCGCCGTAGAGCCGGAGCAGGTGGTCGAAGTCGTAATAGTACGCGCCGTCTTCTTCGAGCGCCGCGAGGTCGCGGCACATGCCGGCGAGGTGGAGGCGGCCGCCCATCCTCACGTACTGCGAATAGCCGGAGAGGATCATCGCCTTGAAGCCGCGCGTGACGACGAGGATGCGGCTCGCGGGGTAGAGGCTTTTGAGCACGGCGCACACGCGCGCCTGATTCTCCTTCAGGGGCTCCGGCCGCACGGGCTCGACCCCGCCGAAGTCGAGCCGCACGTCGCCCGCGCTCTCGTGCGGCGTGCACAGCCCCTCGAAGCTCGTCACGTAATACTTGCAGTCCGCCTCGGACGGGCGCGCGATCTCGTAGACGTTGTGGAAGCCGCCGAGGCCGCCGGGCTTGTAGCAGAGTTCGGGGTGGCGCCCGAACCACGCCTGTAAGAACGTGGAGCCGGCCTTCGGGTACCCGACGTGGATGAGGTGCTGGGCCATGCTGACGTCTGGCGGCGGGCTCTCACCGCGCCGCGCTGTAGCGCAGGAGGGCTTCGAGGCAGAAGCCCGTGGTCAACTCTTCCGAACCCCAGCCGTAATACTTTTTCGGCCCGCCGAAGTAGAGCGCGGCGCGCGGCCAGTCGCCCGCGGGCCGCTGCCCGGTCAACAGGTAGCGGACGGCCCGCCCCAGCTCCGGCGGCGCGCTGCCCCAGTACAGCAGGGCGCACGCGGCCAGCGCCGTCTCCAAAGCGTTCTCGCCGATGCGGCCGTCTTCGTTCGCGGCGGCGACGATCCGGCCGACCACTTCTTCGCGCACGGACTCGAAAGCCGCGACGCCCGCGTGGAAGTTGCGCGCCACGACGTAGTAGAACGTGAACGGGTTCAGGTGCCACTTGTCGCAGCAGGCTTCCCCGCCCCGCCGCGCGATCTCGATCAGGTATTCGACCACGGGCCGCGTCGCCTCGCTCTCGCCGACGTAGAAGAGGACGTTGGCGTTGACGACGCAGTCCACGTCATTCGGGGCCGACTCGTTGAGCTTCCAGAAGTAGTAGAGCTTCAGGGGGCTTAACCACTGCCGCAAGACCACGCGCAGGTAAGAGGATTTGAGCGGCGGCGGCCAGCGCGGCGTCATCCACGTGTAGAACAGGCCGGCGGGGCTGCGGTTGGCGAGGATGAGCTCCGCGTTGGCCGGGAAGGCGACGCCGTGGCGGCGCAGCACGTAAGAGACGCAGGCCACGTCGTCGAGGTCGAAGGGGATGACGGAGTGATACCGGTGCTGCTTCGTCCAGTAACGCCAGAGGCCCGGCCCCTCCATCTCGGCCACGAAGAAACGCACGGCCTTCTCCAGCATCGGCCCCGCCGCGGCCGGGTCGGCGAAGCCGAGCGAGTAGGCGATGAGCGCCGTCGGGAACGGCGAGCTGTCCACGACGCAGTCCCTCTCAAGGCTGTTGTCGGTGGACATGAACGCCTTGAACTCGCCCGAAGGCAACTGGCTGCGGCGGAGGAAGTCGAGCGCGCGCCCGACGGCCGCGTCCAACTCGCCCGGCCGCACCCCTCCGCCCCCGGCCGTGTCCGGCTCGCGCGTCAGCATTCGATCACCAGCCGCTCGGTGTCGTTGACGAACCCGGCGAAGCGCAGCGTGCCGAGCGGTTGAACCGGGCGGAAGCGCGGCGCGAGTCGCAGCAGCACGCGCAGCGCGGCCACGGCCTCGGCGCGGGCCACGGCCGCGCCGAGGCAGCGGTGAATCCCGCCGCCGAAAGAAAGGTGACGGTTGGGCGCGCGCTCGGGCAGGAGCGCGGCCGGGTGATCGAAGCGCGCGGGGTCGCGGTTGGCCGCGGCCACGCACAGCATCACGGCCGCGCCCGCGGGCAGCTTCACGCCCGACAGCTCGGCCGGCGCGGTCGTCCGGCGCGAGAGCATGTGCTCGGGCGGGTGCAGCCGCAGCGACTCTTCGACGAAGGCCGGGAGCAGCCTCGGGTCGGCCGCGACGCGGAGCCTGACCGGCTCGTGCCGCAGCAGCATCAGCACCGAGGACGCGACGGCGCGCCGCGTCGTCGTCGTGCCCGCCACCCAAAGCAGACGGATCAGGCTGCGCGCCTCGGCCTCGGCGAGTTTCCCTTCGCCGTCGCGCAGCAGTTGCTTATAAATCGGGAGGCGTTCGGCCGCGCCCGCGATGATCGAGTCAATCGAGTCGAGCACTTGGCCGAGGTCTTGCCCCGCCTCCTGTGTCGCGCGGATGGCCGCGACGGTCTCCCGGTCAAAGCCGATTAAGTGCGCGGCCACCTCCTCGCTCAGCGGCGCGGCGAACTCGGGCAGCACGTCGCACGCGCGGCCCTCGGCCAGCGGCCGCAGCAACCTTTCCGCCGCCGCTCCGGCGAACGCCGCCTGAGCTTCGAGAGACTGCGCGGAAAACAGTTGGCCGAGAATGCGGCGCGCGGCCGTGTGTTCGGGAGGGTCTGCGCCGAGGAGCGTCTGATCGACGGCCAGCCATTCCGGCACGCGGTTCGAGAAGAGGTTGGGCCGCATCAGCGCCGCGTGCGCGTCGTCGAAGCCGAGGACGAGCCAGAAGCCGTGGCGCGGCAGGAAGTGTACAGACCCCGTGCGGCGCAGCTCCTCGTAGTGAGGGAACGGGTCGAGGGCGACCTCCGGGGCGGAAAGGTCGAGCGTCTCGGCGGTCGAAGGCGGACGCGGCGGCCGCCTCTGAACCTCGGCCAGCCTGCGCGAGCGCACCTCCTTCAAAGCGCGCGCCCACGCCTCGCCCTCCGGCTCCCCGCCTCGCGACGACTCGACGAAGTGGGCCGCGCGGCCGCGGGCGCGCGCCGTCTCGCGCATCCAGTCGGCGGCCGCAGCGGCCGCGCCGACGTGGACGACGAGGTCGAAGCCGTCGGCGAATGCGGCCGACAGCGCGCCGTCGAAGTCGAAAGGCCCCCTCAAGACCCAGCCCCAGAAATGCGCGTCGAGCGGAGTCTCTTCCGCGACGCACCCCCCGGCGGCGGCCGAGTAGACTTTCAGGCCGGCGGGCCGCGTGGTGATGCCGCGCAGGTCTTCGTCAAGCGAGGTGAGACGCAAAGGCAGGCGCGGCCTATGCTCGCCCGGCTCCGTCGTCAACTCTGCGCGCACGGCGGCGCGGCGCGCGAGGAACGCGCGATTCGTCCCGGCTTCAGACGCCGAACTCGTCAACACCCACACGCCGGGGCTGGTCGTGCCGAGCAGGTCGAGCCGCGCGGGCGCGTTGCGGCAGAGTCGCCTCGCCGTCTCGGCGTCGGCGTCGAGCACGAAATGAGTCTCGGTGGAAACGTCGCGCGCAAGGTTCGTCACGAGCGAGCAGAGGACGGCCGTCGCGTCTTCGCGCGAAAGCGCGCGCGACGCGTACGCCGCGGCCACCTCGCCCAAGCCGACGCCAAGCAGCCCGGACGGCTTCACGCCCGCACTCGCCCAAAGGTCGAAGAGGCCGAACTGCGACAGGCCCAGACGCAGCAACTCGTCGCGCCGGGCCGTCGCGGGCGACGCGTGCGGCGTTGCGTCCCCGCGGAACAAAGCCGCGGCCGGCAGTCCGAAAAGTTTTTCCACGACGCGGCCGCAGGCATCAACGCTCTCGCGGAACACGCGCTCGTCGCGGTACAGCCCGCGCCCGGCGTCGCGCCGCGCGCCCGAGCCTCCGGTGAACGCGAACAGTAGTTGGTGGCGTCGGGGCGTGACCTTCCGGCGCAGGCGCGACGCGAGGCGTCTCATCTTGCCGGTCAGCGGCGACGCGCCGAGATATGGGATGGGAGGCAGATTCATCCGAGTCGGTTAACGACGCAGGAGCGCGCGCGACGTTGAAAGGCACGCGCGTGAACTGACCGCGCCGCCGCGCCGGGGCGCGCGTGCGGCGCGGCGGCCGTCGGCGTCGCCGAATTCAGTTGCGATGTGAGCCGGGTTCATACGTGCGGCAGCGCATCCGTGCGGACGGCAAATTAAACAACACCTCCCCCCGTCCCGCAAGCAGCAACACCCCGCGCCAGTTTGTCAAAAGCACTTCAATCGTACGTGCCGCCTCGACTTTGTGGGGAGATGGGACACCTTATCGTGTAACGCGGGGGCGCGGGGCGCAGTTGTGACGCCATTTTACCGCGGTTTATTGGCCCGCGGCCGTGTGGCACGGGGCTTGTAGTTACTCCCGGCAGGAAATGCCGCTTCGGCGACACAACGTCGGGCGAAGGCGGCAGAGAACCAAAGGGGGTCAATTTCAAGATGAGAGGCAATGTTAAGGGGTTGATGAAGGGGGCTTCGGTGTTGGCGCTCGGGATGTTCCTGCTGCTGCCGGCGACGACCGTCAACGCGCAGACTTGGGGGAACAACCGGCGCGAGCGCCGGCAGGAGAGGCGCGAGGATCGCCGCGAGCGGCGTCAGGACAGGCGCGAAGATCGTCAGGAGCGTCGCGAGGAGCGGCGTGAGGCGCGCCGCGGTTCCACGTGGGGCAACTACGGCAACTGGGGCGGCTCTTACCAGCTCCGCCAGACCGCTCTGAACGCCGGCTACAACAACGGCATTCAGGAAGGCCGCCGTGACCGCCAGCGCGGCGAGCGCTTCAACTACGTGGACGAGAGCGACTACCGCAACGCGACCGAGGACTACAGCTCGCGCCTCGGCAGCCGCTCGCTCTACCAGCGCTTCTTCCGTCAGGGCTTCGAGAACGGCTACCGCGACGGCTGGAACGGTTACTAAGACCAGACCGCCGGCGCAAAACTAAAGGCCCGGGCGTGAGGCCATTGCCGCCTCACGCCCGGGCCTTTTTACGCGACCGTAATGGTCAGGAGGCGGGTGCTTGCAGGGAGGCGTCGGCCCGCTTCGCCCGCGCCCTGCGCCACGCCGCCCACCCCTCCCTCACCAGCGGGTAGATCGCCCCCCGGTTCTCGTAGACCACCCGCGCCCACGCCCCCTTCGTCATCTGCGGG
>DATMVI010000166.1:0-7075 GCA_035563275.1 Pyrinomonadaceae bacterium | reverse complement strand
CATGTCGGGCAGCGCCGACCTGAGAGTCGGCGCGGGCCGCCTCGGCGGGCAGCCCTACGAAGAGATCGCCGCGCGCGCCACCTTCAGCGGCTCGCGCGTCAACCTCGAACAACTCGACGCGCGGCTCGCGGGCGGCCTCGTCAACGCCACCGGCAACGTGGACCTCGAAGCGCAGTCGTTCGATCTGCGCGCGCGCGGCGAGAACGTCCAGCTGGGCGCGCTCGCGGCCCTCTTCGGCGCGGGCGCGGGCCGGCTGCCGCCGCTCGGCGGCGCGGCCGACTTCACGGCCTCGGCCACGGGGAACCTGACCGACCCGACCAGCTACCGCGCCGAGGTCAACGCCAAGGGGCGCGACGTGACCATCAACGGGCGGCCGGCCGGCGAGCTGACTCTGGTCGGCCGCACCACGCCCGACCAGAAATTCGACGTGGAGTTGACCACGGGCCTGCTCGGCCAGCCGCAGACCCTGCGCGCGCAGATCGACCTCGCGGGCGAGGGGTTGCCGCTCACCTTCGAGACGGCTCTGACGGGGGCCGACCTCACGCCGCTCTTCGCCGCGCTGCTGCCCGGCGCCGACCTGCGCGTGACGGGGCGGGCCACGGGGACGCTGCGCGCCTCGGGCGCGCTGCTCGACGAGGAGGGCGGGTTCACCGCCTCGGCGCTCGCCGGCCGCGCCGAGTTCTCGGAGCTGACCGTGACGGTCGAGGACGTGCCGCTGACGGCCGAAAGCCCGCTCGTCGTCCTCTTCTCGCCGAGCGAGGTCACGTTCGAGCGGACGCGCTTCACGGGGCCGGGAACCAACATCACCTTCGGCGGCACGGCCGCCCTCGGCGCGGGCGGCCGCCAGAACTTCTCCGTCAACGGCGACCTCAACCTGCGCGTGCTCAGCAACCCGCAGAGCAACTTCTTCCTCTCGGGCGCGGCCCGCGTCGGCGTGCGCGTCGCCGGCACGTTCGAAGACCCCTCGATCACGGGGACGGCCTCGGTCGCCAACGCCTCGTTCGCGCTCCTCGTCAGCGACGAGCGCCTGACGGCGACCGGCATCAACGGCAGCATCCGCTTCAACGGCGAGCAGGCGAGCATCGAGACCCTGACGGGCCGGCTCGGCGGCGGCCGCTTCGAGGTCACGGGCGGGGCGCTCCTCGCCGGCTTCCGGCCGTCGCAGTTCCGCCTCGGCGTGCGCGGGCGGAACGTCACCGTGCCGTTCCCGCAGGACTTCCGCACCACGGCCGACGCCGACATCGAGATCAGCGGCCGGGCCGACGGGCAGATCGTCCGCGGGACGGTCGAGGTGCGCCGCGCCGAGTACACCGAGGACATCGACCTCGCCGACATCATCGACCGGCGCACGGAGCAGGCGTTGACGGCCGAGGCGGGCGCGGGCGGCGTCGGCGAGGGGCTGCTGGCCGGGCGCACCACGCTCGACCTCTCGATTCAGGGGCGCGACGCGCTCGTCGTGCGCAACAACCTCGCCGACATCGTCGGCTCGATCAACGTGCGCGCGGCCGGCCCCATCGACGACCCGGTCATCTCGGGGCGCGTGACCTCGACGCGCGGCACGCTCGCCTTCCGCAACGACCGCTTCGAGATTCAGCGCGCCATCATCGACCTGCCGCCGCGCCGCGACGCCGACCCGGTCCTGAACATTCTGGCCGAGGCCGAGATCGCCGGCTACCGCATCACCCCGGCCATCACGGGGCCGCTCTCGCAGCCCGTCGTCAACCTGCGCTCCGACCCGGCGCTGCCGCAGGCCGACATCGTCTCGCTGATCACCACGGGGAGCCTCGCCACCGGCGAGCAGAGCTTCTCGACCATCGCGCAGACGGGCCTCGGGACGGCGACGAGCCTGCTCACCGAGAGCCTGATTAACGCGCCCGTGCGCCGGGCCACGGACAAGCTGTTCGGCCTCAACCGCTTCGAGTTCGACCCCGTCATCGCGGGCCGCGGCGGGGCCAGCCCGACGGCGCGCCTGACCGTCGGCCGCCAGATCAACCGCGACCTCGCCGTCACCTTCTCGACGAACGTGACGGGCGAGCCGAATCAGGTGCTCGCCGTCGTCTACCGCGTCAGCGACCGCCTCTCCTTCGTCGCCCAGTACCAGCAGGGCGCGACCGACGCGCTGCGCACGCGCAGCAACAACTTCAACTTCGAGCTGCGGTTCAGGAAGCGGTACTGAAAAAGTTTCGAGTCTCGGGTTCGGAGTCCCGGGCTCGCGGGCCGGCCCCGGGCCCCGCCGCCCGCCCCGAACGGACGGCCTCCGGACTTGAGACTTCGAGCCTGAAACTTACATGAGGGTCTTGTTCGCCATCGTCGCGCTGTCGCTCCTGCCGCTCGCCGCTCGGGCCGAGGTGCGGCTCGCGCTCGACCTGACGCGGTTCGAGGGGCGCGTCGTCGAGTCGGTCGAGCTGGAGGTCGAGGGCGCCTCGGTGCCCGAGGCGGCTCTGGGCGAGCTGCGCTCGCGCATCCGCCTCGCGCCCGGCAACGCCTTCACCGCCGTCCTCGCCCGCGAGTCCCTGCAATCCCTCTTCGACTCGAACCGCGTCGCCGACGCGCGCATCGAGGCCTCGGACTCGCCGCGCGCCGGGCCGGACGGGAGGCCGCGCGTGCGCCTGCGCTTCCTCATCCGCCCGCAGGTCGTCGTCGACGATGTCGAGTTCAAGGTCGGCGTCACCGAGGGCACGGGGATCACGGAGGAGGAGCTGCGCGCCCGCCTCAACCTGCTTGAGCCGGGCCGCCGCCTGACCGAGCAGGCCCTGCGGCAGAACGCCGACGCCGTGCAGGTCTACCTGCGCGACCGCGGCTTCTACCGCGCCACCGTCGATTACGAGCAGCGGCTCGACGAGACGCGCACGCGCGCCACGGTCGTCTACCGCGTCGAGCCGGGGCCGCCCACCACGCTCGACGCCTTCAACGTCAAGATCGACGGGTTCGGCCAAGCCGACCTAAGCGCGGCCGCCGCCGCGCTGCCCATGCAGCCCGGCGAGGCCTTCACGCAGGCGGGCCTCGGCGAGAACCTCGCGGCCGTCCGCCGCGCCGTCATGGACAAGGGCTTCCTCGCCCCGCGCATAGACGAGCCGGAGGTCGTCTTCGACCCGGCCGCGAACCGCATCACCGTCACGCTCGCGGGGAGCGTCGGGCCGAAGGTCGCCGTCAACGTCACCGGCCACGACCTGAGCGACGAGCGCAAGCGCGAACTCCTCCCCGTGCTGCGCGAGGGCACGATCGAGTATTCGGCCGTCGTCGAGGGCCAGCGCCGGCTGCGCAACCGGCTTCAGGAGGAGGGCTACTTCTTCCCCGAGGTCACGGCCTCCTGCGCGGTCGTCCCGCCGCTCGCGCCCGCCCCCGCCCCCGCGCCGCTCGCCCTGCCCGGCGCCGGCGACGGCGAGCCCTCGACCTGCGAGCTGATCAACCCGGACGAGCTGGCCGGGCGCGCCGTGACCATCAACTACGAGATCGACCGCGGCCGCCGCTTCGAGCTGACCGACATCCGCATCGAGGGCACGGACGCGCTCGCCGTCGAGGAGATCGAGGCCGACCTGCGCAGTCAGGAGGCCAACGTCTTCGGCATCATCCCGTTCCTCGGCTACGGCCGCGGCTTCACCAGCGACGACGCGCTGGAGCGCGACCGCCAGACCATCCGCACGCGCCTGCGCAACGAGCTCGGCTACCGGCAGGCCGAGGTCAACGTCCGCCGCGGCGTCTCGCTCGACAGCGACGATCTCATCATCACCTTCGACGTGACCGAGGGGCCGCTCACGCGCGTCGAGGGCGTCGAGGTGCGCGGCAACCAGATTTTCACCGCCCGGCAGCTCGACGGCGCGCGCTGCCCCGACGACCCCCTGCCCGACGAGACCTGCGTCATCCGCGGCGCGCCCTTCTCGCGCGTGGACGCGCGCTCGGACGCCGACCGCCTACGCGGCTACTACGTCCGCAACGGCTACGTCGAGGCCGACGTCGAGCTGTCGGTCGTCAGCCTGCCGCGCCAGCCCGGCGCGGCCGACGACCGCGTCCGCCTGCTCTACACCGTCACCGAGTCCGACAAGGTCTTCATCAACCGCATCATCATCAACGGGCTGGTGATGACCCGGCGCGAGGCCGTCGTCCGCGCCATCCCGCTGCGCGAGGGGCAGGTCTTGCGCGGCGACGACCTCGCCGAGAGCGAGCGCATCCTGCTCAACACCTCGGACGCCTTCCGGCAGGTCATCATCCGCACCGAGCCGGCCGGCGAGACCGCGGGCGGCTTCAAGCGCCGCGACGTTTACATCGACGTCGAGGAGCGCGAGCGCATCACGACCGACTACATCGTCGGCTTCTCGACCGACAACGGGCCGCTCGGCGGCTTCGAAGTCCGCAACGTCAACCTCTTCGGCCAGCTCCGGCAGGGGGCCTTCCGCTCGCGCTTCAGCCGCCTCCAGCAGCTCGTCCGCCTCGAATACTTCGACCCGCGCTTCCGCAGCTACGGCGAGCGCGAGTTCGCCCCGCTCACCGTCTCCCTCCAGTACCAGCGCGACACCTCCGTGACGCGCTTCTTCCGCACCACCATCGACCGCGGCGCCAACGGCGTCGTCCAGCGCTTCGACCCCGAGGGCAACCTCCTCGACGAGTTCGGCCAGAGCGTCAAGGGGCCTTCGATCAACCGCTTCAGCTTCAACCTTGAGACGCAGCGCGACCTCGAACTCGAACTCTCGCCGGCCGGCGCCGTGCGCAAGCGCTCGACCCTCTTCCTGCGCTACAACTACGAGGACGTGCGCCTCTTCAACATCGGGAGCCTGCTGATCGCGCCGATCCTGCGGCCCGATCAGGCCGTGCGCCTGTCGCGCCTCGCCGCCTCCTTCGCGCGCGACACGCGCGACCGGCAGTTCGACCCGACGCGCGGCGACTTCCTCACGCTCGACTACTCGCTCGCGCTCAAGCAGCTCGGCGGCAACATCTCGTTCAACAAGTTCCTCGCCACCTACCGCCGCTACCGCACCGTCAAGCTCCTGCGCGACACGACGCTGGCCGGCAGCGTCCAGCTCGGCCTCGCCAACATCCTCCGGCCGTCCGACCGCGACGACGACGGCCTCATCACGGACGTTGACCGCCGCCTCCCCATCAGCGAGCGCTTCTTCTCGGGCGGCTCGAACACCCTGCGCGGCTTCAGCTTCGAGGAGGCCGGCCCGCGCGTGGCCGCGCCCTTCTGCGCCTTCGGCCCGCAGCCGTCGCCGCTCCCGCCCTGCGGCACGTTCCGCAACGAGAAGGGCGAGCCCATCGAGCTGAACCCGTTCACCGTGCCCGTCGGCGGCAACGCCCTCGCGGTCGTCAACCTCGAAGCGCGCGTCGGCGTGACGCGCGACGTGCAGCTCGTGCCCTTCTACGACGGCGGCAACGTCTTCGAGCGCGTCGGCGACCTCTTCGGCCGCGACGACCCGCCGGGCCGCGACCCGAACCTGCGCGCGCGCTGGACGCACACCGTCGGCCTCGGCGCGCGGCTGCGGACGCCCTTCGGCTCGCTCGCCGTGGACTACGGCTACCTGCTCAACCCGCCCGAGTTCCTGATCCCGCAGTTCGGCGGCGGCACGGCCATACACCGCCTGCGCAACACGCAGATTCACTTCCGCTTCGGGCAGACGTTCTAAAGTGAAGGCAGAAGGCGAAAGAGCGAGTCGCGCGTCGGGCGCCGGTGGCCGGGGAAGTGATGCGCCTCCGACCCGACGCGCCACTCCCGACTCCCGACTCCCCCTCCGGCCGCTCGCCTTCGGCCTTCTGATTTTCTTCGTCGCCTTCGGCGTCCGCCTGCTGATGATGCAGGACGCGCGCCTCGAAGCCGGGCGGGTGCAGATCGCGGTCACCGAAAACTACAAGCGCATGGCGCGGCTGCTCTCCGAAGGCGGCGCCGCGGGGTTCTTCAGCCCGGACTCGCCGGCGGCCGACCCCGACACGCTCGGCCACCCGCCGGGCTACCCCTTCGTCATCGCGCTCGTGCGCGGCGCGGGCGGCGAGACGGACGCGGCGCTCCGACTCGCGCAGGCCGCGGCCGACGCTCTGGCGGCCGTCCTCGTCTTCCTCGTCGCCGCCGAACTGCTCTCGGCCTGTGCCGGACTGGTCGCCGGGCTGCTCGTCGCGCTCGCGCCGCAGTTCGCGTGGAACTCCGTCCTCCTCCTGCCCGACACGCTGGCCGTGCTGCCCGTCGTCGCGGCCGTCTACCTCGTCGCGCGCGGCCTGCGGGGCCGGAGCCTCTTCGCGTTCGCCGCCGCGGGCGCGCTCGTCGGCCTCTCGTGCTGGCTGCGGGCCAACGCGCTGCTGCTCGCGCCCTTCCTCGCGGCCGCGGCGTTCGCGCTGATGGAAAAGAGGGTGAGGACTCGTTACGCGCTGGCGGTCTTGGGGGGGGCGCTCGTCGCCGTCGCGCCGCTGACGCTGAGGAACGCCGTCGTCTTCGGCGCGTTCATCCCCGTCTCGCTCGGCGCGGGGCAGACCATGCTCGAAGGCATCGCCGACTACGACCCCGGCGGCCGCTTCGGCATCCAGGCCACAGACCTCGGCATCCAGCGGCAGGAGGCCGCCGAGTTCGCGCGGCCCGACTACGCCGAGACGCTCTTCGGCCCCGACGCGGTCGCGCGCGAGCGCCGTCGCCTCGCCCGCGCGCGCGCCGTCATCCTCCGCCACCCGCTCTGGTTCGCCTCGGTCATGGCGCGCCGCGCCGCCTCGATGTTGCGGCTTGAGCGGGCGCGCGCCGTCAGCCCGCGCCCGCAGGTGGCGCACGACCTCGACGCGCCCCTCGCGACGCGCCCCGTCTGGGCCGCGTCACCCGCGGAGCTGCTGGCCGGCGGCCGCGCGCTTTCGCCGGCCTCGTCGGCCACGCTCGCGGGCGGCGGCACGGCCTTACTCGTGACGGGCGACGACTCGAAGGACGCGCCGCAGTTCGCCGCCGCGCCTGCGCCCGTCGAGGCCGGCACGGATTACCTGTTCGACGTGGCGGTCGCCGCCGAGCGCGGGCGCATGACGCTCGGCGTCGCCGACGGCGCGGCGCGCGAGACTCTCGCCTCGACGACGGTCGAAACTCAGGAGGGCGCGCGGCCGCCCGCGCCGGGGGCCG
>DATMVI010000165.1:0-14911 GCA_035563275.1 Pyrinomonadaceae bacterium | reverse complement strand
GACTACGGCCGCACCTCGGAGCGCTTCTTCGGCCCCCGCGGCCAGGGGTACGACCCCGACGACTACAACGAAGGCTACGGCCCCGTCGGCTACGACCGCCGCTCCCGCCGCCGCGACGACGACGATGACGACGACCGTCGTGAGCGCCACGGGCGCGGGCGCGACGGGCGCAACTGGCTCGACCGCGCCGCCGACGGGGTGCGCTCGTGGTTCGGCGGCGACGAGGACGACGACGACCGCCGCCGCGCGCCACACCGCGGGCGCGGGCCGCGCAACTACCGCCGCTCCGACGAGCGCATCCGCGACGACATCAACGACCGCCTGACCGACAACGACTGGCTCGACGCCTCGGACGTAGATGTCTCGGTCAGCGGCGGCGAGGTCACCCTGAGCGGCATGGTCGAGAGCCGCCACGCCAAGCGGCTCGCCGAAGACATCGCCGAGGCGGTCTCCGGCGTCACGCACGTCCAGAACAACCTGCGCGTGCAGCGCGGCTGGGAAGTCGGGATGGGGTCGCCGGCCGTCAGCACCTCGGCGGTCAACACGCCCGTCAACACCGGCTCGCTCGGCGACGCCGGGGCCGTCGGCTCGACCGGCTCCGCCGACACCGACCTGACCACGCCCGCCCGCAGCACGCGCGCGGCCGGACGCGGCCAGTCGTAGGGGGAGGCGGAAGGCGTAAACCGTGAATCGTAGTCGTCAGCCGTCAGTCATCAGCAAAGACGACACTGACGGCTGACGGCTGACGACTACTTTAACGATTCGCGGTTTACGGTTCACGGCTTTTATGTCTGACGTGCTGGCCGAAGTGGTGCGCGAGGCGGCGCGGCCGCTGGCGGAAGGGGGCGGGGCGTACGACGCGCTGCTCGAACTCGTCGGCGACGCGCGCTTCGTGCTGCTGGGCGAGGCGTCGCACGGCACGGAGGAGTTTTACCGCGCGCGCGCCGAGATCACGGAGCGGCTCGTCCGGGAGAAGAGGTTCGCGGCCGTCGCCGTCGAGGCCGACTGGCCGGACGCCTACCGCGTCAACCGCTACGTGCGCGGGGCCGGCGGCGACCGGGACGCGGACGCGGCGCTCGGCGGCTTCCGCCGCTTCCCCACTTGGATGTGGCGCAACGCCGCCGTGCGCGACTTCGCCGAGCGGCTGCGCGCGCATAACCAATCGCTCGGCGGCGGCGGCCCGCAGGCCGGCTTCTACGGCATTGATCTTTACAGCCTGCACGCCTCCATCGAGGCCGTGCTCAAGTATCTCGACCGCGTTGACCCGGAGGCCGCGCGGCGCGCCCGCTCGCGCTACTCGTGCTTCGACCACTTCGGCGAGGACGCGCAGCGCTACGGCTACGCGGCCGCCTTCGGGCTGACCGAGTCGTGCGAGTCGGAGGTCGTCGGCCAGCTGGTCGAGCTGAGCCGCCGCGCCTCGGACTACGCCTCGCGCGACGGGGGCGCGGCCGGCGACGAGTTCTTCTTCGCGGAGCAGAACGCGCGCGTCGTCCGCAACGCCGAGGAGTATTACCGCTCGATGTTCCGCGGGCGCGTCGAATCGTGGAACGCGCGCGACACGCACATGGCCGAGACTCTGGAGGCGCTCGCCGCGCACCTCTCGCGCGACGGCGGCGAGGCGAAGCTCGTCGTCTGGGCGCACAACTCGCACCTCGGCGACGCGCGCGCCACCGAGATGGGCGAAGGCGGTGAGCTGAACGTCGGCCAGTTGGTGCGCGAGCGTTACGGCGCGCGCGCCGTGCTCGTCGGCTTCACGACGCACGCCGGCGAGGTCATGGCCGCGGACGACTGGGACGAGCCGGGGCGCGTCAAGCGCGTGCGGCCCGCGCTCGAAGGCAGCTACGAGCTGCTCTTCCACGAGGCGGGCGCGCCGCGCTTCATGCTCGATCTGCGCGCGGGCGGGCGGGCCGCCGAGCTTCTGCGGCGCCCCCGGCTGGAGCGCGCCATCGGCGTCATCTACCGGCCCGAGACCGAGCGCTGGAGCCACTACTTCACGGCCCGCCTCGCCGAGCAGTTCGACGCCGTCATCCACTTCGACCAGACGCGCGCCGTCACCCCGCTCGAAGCGCCGCGCCGCGCCGCGCCCGGCGACGAGCCGCCGGAGACGTACCCTTCGGCGGTCTGAAGAGGGGCTAAGAATTAAGAATTAAGAATTAAGAATTAAGAATTAAGAATTGGAGTGATCGGGAAGGCCGAGGGGCGCACCGACATCACGCCACTTTTAATTCTTAATTCTTAATTCTTAATTGAGTGAATAAGGGGAGAAGCGAATGCCCGACTTGAACATACGCATCGAACCGGGCGCGGACGAGACGAAGACCGCGCAGATATTCAACCAGATCGCCAGCGCCATCCTCGCCGGGAAGTTCAACTCCGGCGACGCGCTCGTCTCGGAGCGGGTGCTGGCCGAGCAACTCGGCGTCAGCCGCAACATCGTGCGCAACGCCTACCTCCGGCTCGAAGAGCAGGGCCTGATCGAGACGGCGGGCACGTCGGGGCGGCGCGTCCGCGTGAGGCGCGGGGCGCGGAGGGCGACCGGCGGCGCGCACGTCGAGAGCGGCGACCGCGCGGCCGCGCGCGGCGCGTCGAAAGGCACGCGACGCGGCTGAGCGCGAGTCGCGGGAAAGGAGCGGACTGATGGCAGAGAAGAAGGACATGGCCGGCGAGGACAAGGAGCCGCAGGTGCGCGGCAAGTCCGGCCCCGCCAGCTCGACGCCCAACGAGGAGGGCCGCGCCCGCAGCGGCGGCGCGCCCGACGAAGGCACGCCCAAAGTCGGCAAGGGCGACGCCGGCAAAAGCGAATCGCGGGGCGGTGGGGTGCACTGAGAGGGGTGTCGGGCGACGGCGAAAAACAGCCCGTCTTCCCCGCCGCCCGTCGCCACCTCCGCCCCTAGCCTTTGCTCCTGTAGAGCCGGTAGATGAGGAAGGCGCTGCCGGCGACGGCGACGGCCGTGAGGGCGTAGATGACGTACTCGAAGAGTTCGGAGTCCATGAGGCGGATGAAGGAGCGGCCGAAGTAGAGGATGAGCAGCGCCTCGGCCGTGAAGCGGACGGCGCGGCCGGCGAAGACCGAGGCGAGTATCTTCGGGCGCGAGCACTGGAGGGCCGAGGCCGTCATCATCGTGACGCGGAAGGGGAAGGGCGGCGGCAGGGCGCTCGCGACGAAGACCACCCAGCCCGTGTGCGCCTCCATCCGCGCCTTGAGCTTCTCGAACCTCCGCGGCTTCACCATCCGCTCGACGCCCTCGCGCCCGAGCCGGCGGACGGCCACGTCGAGCAGCAGCACGCCGAGTACCGACCCGGCCGCGCCCGAGAGCGCGTAGACGATCCACATCCAGCGCGACTCGCCGCCGTGGATGAGCGCGAAGAGCAGCAGCTCGTTCGCCAGCGGGACGTAGAAGAACGACGAGTCGAGCGTTTCGAGCAGCAGCGGGCCGAAGGGGCCGAGCCGGACGAAGAATTTGATGAGCGAACGCGCCCACGACTCGCCGAGGAGGAGGAGGAGTGGCCCCACTTGTGACCCCTTGTCGGAAGATAAGTGACGGGCGCCGGGCGTCGGGCGAGGGTGAAAGACGGGTCGCTTCTACCCGACGCCCGGCGCCCCGCTTTTCATCGGTTGATGACCTCAACCCCGTCGCCGCCGGCGACGAAGGCGAGGCGGGCGAGGTTGACGAAGAGGCCGGATTCGACGACGCCGGGCAGGAGTTTGAGCTCGCGTTCGAGCGCGGCCGGGTCGGCGATCTCGCCGCAGGGGCAGTCGAGGACGTGGTTGCCGTTGTCGGTCAGGTAGAGTTCGCCGGTCTCGCGGCGCGGGGCGGGCGCGCAGCCCGTCACCTCGGCGACGCGGCGCGCCGTCACCTCCCACGCGAAGGGCACGACCTCGACGGGGAGCGGGAAGCGGCCGAGTCGGCCGACGAGCTTCGACGAGTCGGCGACGACGACCATGCGGCGCGAGGCCGCCGCCACCAGCTTCTCGCGCAGCAGCGCGCCGCCGCCGCCCTTGATGAGCGCGAGGCCGGGGCCGATCTCGTCGGCGCCGTCGATGGTCAGGTCGAGCCGCCGCACGTCGGCGAAGGTGACGAGCGGGATGCCGAGCGAGCGGGCCTGCTCCTCCGTGCGGCGCGAGGTCGGGACGCAGCGGACGCGCAGCGCTTCGTCGCGGACGCGCTCGCCGAGGCGGGCGACGGCCCACGCGGCGGTCGAGCCGGTGCCGAGCCCGAGCAGCATCCCGTCCTCGACGAGTTCGACGGCCCGCTCGGCGGCGCGCCGTTTGGGATTCGTGGCTTCGCCCATTCGCGCTATTATGTTGGCCGAACCCCGTCCCCCGCAACAGAATTGTTGACTCTCGGACACAATGGCCCGAACCGGCCGCGCTAGAAGAGAGGCGGAGCATGGCGACACAGGCGCACCCGACCGCGGAGATTGAAAGCTCGCCGCAGAGGCAACTGGTCGAGCAGGCGTACGCCCGCGCGACCGGCGCGCCGCTCGTCCTCGGCAACCGCGTCCGCCTGCTCAAAGACGCCGCCGAGAACTACCCCGCGTGGCTCGAATGCATCGCCGCCGCGAAGAGCACCATCCACTTCGAGAGCTACATCATCCACGAGGACGACGCCGGCCGCGAGTTCGCCGACGCGCTCATCGCCAAGGCGAAGGAGGGCGTCAAGGTGAGGCTCATCTACGACTGGCTGGGCGCGGTCGGCAAGACCTCTTGGGGGTTCTGGCGCCGGCTGCGCGAGGGCGGCGTGGACGTGCGCGCCTTCAACCCGCCGCGCTTCGACGAGCCTTTCGGCTGGCTCAACCGCGACCACCGCAAGATGATCACCGTGGACGGGCGCGTCGGCTTCGTCACGGGCCTCTGCGTCGGGCAGGACTGGCGCGGGCGCGAGGGGCGCGAGCCGTGGCGCGACACCGGGGTGGAGGTGCGCGGCCCGGCCGTCGCCGACATCGAGCACGCCTTCTCGCGCGTCTGGGAGGCGGCCTGCGGGCGCCCCATCCCGCGCCGCCTGCTGCCGACGCGCGAGTCGCTGCCGGAGGAGGGCGACACGGCCGTGCGCGTCATCCAGACCGAGCCGAACACGGTCGGCATGTACCGCCTCGAACAGCTCGTCGCGGCCGGCGCGCGCGAGACCCTCTGGATCACGGACGCCTACTTCGTCGGCACGAACACCTACGTGCAGGCCCTGCGCGCGGCGGCGCAGGACGGCGTGGACGTGCGCCTGCTCGTGCCCTCTTCGAGCGACATCGCGGTCATCAGCGCCATCAGCCGCGCCAACTACCGCTCGCTCCTCGAAGGCGGGGTGCGCGTCTTCGAGTGGAACGGGACGATGGTGCACGCGAAGACGGCCGTGGTGGACGGCCAGTGGGCGCGGGTCGGCTCGACGAACCTCAACATCGCGAGCTGGATGGGCAACTGGGAGCTGGACGTGACGGTCGAGGACGAGCGCTTCGCGCGCCAGATGGAGCAGATGTACCTCGAAGACCTCGGGCACTCGACCGAGATCGTCATCAGCCACAGGCGGAGGGTGCGCCCCATAGACCACCCCGAGAAGAAGCTGCCGCGCCGGAACCTCGGGAGCCGGCGCGGGAGCGTAGGCCGCGTGGCGGCCGGGGCGATGGGCATCGGGAGCGCCGTGGGGGCGGCCGTCGCCAACCGCCGCCTGCTCGGCCCGGCCGAGGCGCGCGTGATGGTGGTCGCGGCCGTGGCGCTGCTGCTGCTCTCCATCGTCGCCGTCAAGTGGCCGCGCGTCGTCACCTTCCCGCTCGCCTTCTTCGGCACGTGGACGGGCATCGCGCTCCTCATCCGCTCCTATAAGCTCCACCGCGGCGGCGTCGAGGCGAGGCGGAAAGAGAAACAGCAGCGGTTAATCAAGAATTAAGAATTAAGAATTAAGAATTAAGAATGAGCTGCCTGCCGCGGCTCGCTTCGAGATTCACGACCACGCCGAATTCTTAATTCTTAATTCTTAATTCTTAATTGAATAAGTCTGGAGGGCGAAAAGGATGCGTTGGAGAGGCGGGCGGGCGAGTTCGAACGTGGAGGATCGGCGCGGGATCGGCGGCGGGGGGCTCGCCGTGGGGGGCGGCCTCGGCACGCTGGTGCTGGTGCTGCTGGCGGCGTTCTGCGGCGTCGACCCGCGGCAGTTCCTCGATCAGGCGCCGGCCGACGGCGGCGGGGCGGGCGCGCCCGTCGAGCGGCGGACGGGCAACGCCGAGGAGGACGAGCAGGCGCAGTTCGTCCGCGTCGTGCTCGCCAACACCGAGGACACTTGGAACGCGATCTTCCGCCAGCAGGGCGGGCAGTACCGCGAGCCGACCCTCGTCCTCTTCACGGGTCAGGTGCAGTCGGCCTGCGGGCGGGCCGGCGCGTCGGTCGGCCCCTTCTACTGCCCGGCCGACGAGAAGGTCTACATCGACCTCTCCTTCTACCGCGAGCTGAAGTCGCGCTTCCGCGCGCCCGGCGACTTCGCGCAGGCCTACGTCATCGCGCACGAGGTCGGCCACCACATCCAGAACCTTCTGGGCGCGATGGAGCGCGTCCACGCCGCGCAGCAGCGCGCGGGGCAGGGGCAGGCCAACCAGCTCTCGGTGCGTCTGGAGCTACAGGCCGACTGCTACGCGGGCGTGTGGGCCAACGGGGCCGAGCGGCAGGGCGTCGTCGAGCCGGGCGACGTGGAGGAGGCTTTGACGGCGGCCTCGGCCATCGGCGACGACCGGCTCCAGCGCGAGTCGCAGGGCTACGTCGTCCCCGACTCCTTCACCCACGGCTCGTCGGCCCAGCGCGTCCGCTGGTTCCGCGTCGGCCTTGAGTCCGGCGACCTGCGCCGCTGCGACACCTTCAACACGCGCAGCCTGTGAGGGCCTCGCGCCGCGCGATTTCTGATTCCCGATTGCCGGCTCCGCGCGCGGTCGAGCGGGCCGTCACCGCGCAAACATTCCCGAAGGGCGCGATTCTCAATCACCTTTACGCGAAGGGGCGGCCGTCACCCGCCGCCCCCTTCTCTTTCCGTCACAAATGTTCGTAGCCTACTCCCCGCGGGCGGCTGTATTATTCACCGACGCGCCGGCGGCTCTTCACGCCCCGCGACGCAGTTAGGCCGAACGCTCCGGCTTTTCCCTCTCCATTGCGGAGTTATGCCGGGCGGCTCGGCTTTTCAAGGGTCGTTACGCAACTAGGCCGAATCATTCGGCATAATAATAGTTCGGCCTCTACCGTGTCTGAACGTGACGGGGAAGGGCTGGAGCAGATGTGTAAAATTCTCATCCTGATAGTGGGGCTGACCTTTTCGGCTGTTCTCGCGGGTGCCGGCGCGGTCGCCCCTCAAGCCGGGGTCACCGGCAGGCCGTGTTCCGTCCGGAAGATATATGTCGCCGACTTCGGCGCAGACCCGAGGCACGTAAACTTCCGCCTGTTTCTGGAGAAGTGGCTCTCGAAGAAGAAGTTTACCGTAGCCCGGAAGCCGGAGGACGCCGACGCCGTCCTGACGGGCGCGCTCACAATCAGCGGCGGCGACAAGCGCAGCGAACTGGCTTTCAAGGGTGCGGAACTCAAGTCGGCCGGCGGCGAGAGGGCGTGGCGCGGGGACTTCTACTTTAACACCGGGAACGCCTTCGGCTGGCTCGGCAGGGGGCACATCGAGAACGGCGCTAAGAAGATCGCCGAGGACGTGCGGGCGGCCTGTAAGTGACGCGGCCGGGGCGGAAGCCGATGGAAACGATTAAGGACGCGAGTCAGCTTTACGAAGTCGAGCGCCGTGCCCTTCATGCCGAGCGGCGCGGGTTCCGGATCAGCGAGCTTCAGATTTCGCCGACCCAGAAGGTGCCGTGGCACTATCACAGTCATGTTCAGGACACGTTCTACGTGATCGAGGGGCGCATCAGGCTGTTCCTGCGCGAGCCGGCGGAGGAGGTGCGGCTCGGCCCCGGCGAGACCTACTCCGTCCCGCCGCGCCGCCCGCACCTCGTGGCCAACGGCGGGGACGGCTCGGCGACGTTCCTCGTGCTTCAGGGCATCGGCGAGTACGACTACGTGCCGCTCGCGTAGGGGCCGCGCGGGAAGTCCGTCGCGCGAGCCGGCGGAAAACTCAGTCGACATCGCGGGGGGATAATCAGGTGTCATTCAGGTCGGGCGCCGCGGGGCTGCACCCGCTCAGCTGGTTGTTGTTCGCAGCGGGCGTCGTCATCATCGCGTTGGCCGCCTATAACTATTTCACGGGCGGGCGGGCCGGCACGTCGGTCGGCATCGGGCTGGCGAGCATCTTCATCGGCCTGTACCTGAACCGCGCCGCGAAGGGCCGCAGGGGCGGGGGCGGTTAGAGTCGCGCCCGCGCCCGGCTACTGGAAGAAGAGCGAGACGCCCATCACCAGACCCGTGGCGACGACGGCGCGGCGGACGAAGCGGCGGCCGAGGCGGTAGGCGAGGCGCGCGCCGGAGTAGCCGCCGGCGAGGGCGGCGAAGGTCATCAGCAACACGTCCGCCCAGATGACCGCGCCGGAGAAGATGAAGTAGACGGCCGCCACGCCGTTGATGGTGATGGCGAGCGCGTTCTTCAGCCCGTTCATCTGGTGGATGTCTTTGAAGCCGAGCAGGCCGAGCGCCGCCAGCATCAGGATGCCGATGCCGGCGCCGAAGTAGCCGCCGTAGACGCCGACGAGAAACTGGAACACGACCGCGCCGACGAGCCACGCGCGCGAGGGGCGCTCGCCCTCGGCCCGCTCGCCGACGAGGCGGCGCGAGATCGGCTCTTGCAGCGCGAGCAGGAGGGTGGCGAAGAGGATGAGGTAGGGCACGAGCCGCCCGAAGGTCTCCGACGGCGTCCGCAAGAGCAGCACCGCGCCGAGCACCCCGCCCGCCAGCGACGGCGCGCCGAAGAGCAGAACCCAGCGCCGCCCGCCCGCCAACTCGCGCCGGAAGCCGTAGACGCCCGCCAGCGACGCCGGCCACAGCGCCACCGTGCTCGTCGCGTTGGCCAAGACGGGGTCGCGCCCCGCCCACAAAAGCGCCGGGAAGGAGACGAGCGTGCCCCCGCCCGCCACCGAGTTAATCAACCCGGCCGCGAATGCCGCCGCCGCGATCAAAACCTCCTGCCACAGCCCCACCCGCGCAGACTAACACAGAAGCAGTAGTCAGTAGTCAGTAGTCAGTAGTCAGTAGAAAGACCTTCGGCGTCGCATCGTCCGGGTGTCGGCGTCAGCAGACTTAACGCGGAGACTACTGGCTACTGACTACTGCTTCTTTCACAGCCTCCCGGTGGCGATGAGCAGTTCGGCGTTGAGGACGGCCGCGCCGGCCGCGCCGCGGATGGTGTTGTGGCTGAGGGCGACGAAGCGGTAGTCGAGGACTTTGTCGGGGAGGATGCGGCCGACGGTGACGCTCATGCCGCCCCCGGCGTCGCGGTCGAGGCGCGGCTGCGGGCGGTCGCGCTCGTCGCGCACGACGAAGGGCGCGGCCGGCGCGGTGCGCAGGCCCAGCTCGCGCGGCAGCGAGCGGAAGGAGGCGAAGGCCTCGCGCAGCTCTTCGGGTTCGGCCCGCCGCGCGAGCTTAACGCGGACGGCGGCGAGGTGCCCGTCCGAGACGTTGACGCGGTGGCACTGGGCGCTCACGGCGAACGGGGCCGGCTCGACGCGGCCCCCGTCGAAGCGGCCGAGAATCTTCTGCGTCTCGGTCTCGACCTTCTCCTCCTCGCCCTCGATGTGCGGCAGCACGTTGTCGTTGATGTCGAGCGAGGCGACGCCGGGGTAGCCCGCGCCCGAGATGGCCTGCATCGTCGTCGCCACGACGGCCTCGACGCCGAAGCGCGCGTGGAGCGGCGCGAGCGCCATCGCCAGCATCACGGTCGAGCAGTTCGGGTTGGTGACGACGAAGCCCTTGCCGAAGCCGCGCGCCGCGCCCTGCGCGTCGAGCAGCGCGAGGTGTTCGTGGTTAACCTCGGGGATGAGCAGCGGCACGTCCTCGTCCATCCGCAGCGCCGACGAGTTGCTGATGACGGGGTAGCCGGCGCGCGCGAACGCCTCCTCGGCCTCGCGCGCGACGCCGCCCGGCAGGCTCGAAAAGATGATGTCGCAGTCGAGCGGCGGCTCGGGCGGCCGCACTTCGAGCCCGCGCGCCGCCCCCGGCATCTCGCCCGGCAGGCGCCACGCGCACGCCTCGGCGTAAGCCTTCCCGCGCGAGCGGTCGGAGGCCGCCAGCGCCGTCACCTCGAACTGCGGGTGGCCTTCGAGCAACTGGATGAAGCGCTGCCCGACCGTCCCCGTCGCCCCCAGAATCCCGACCCTGTACTTCTTGCCCATAGGAATAAAACCGTAAATCGTCAATCGTCAATCGTCAATGGAAAAAGCCGTGAATCGTGAATCGTGAAGAGAGGTTTGGGTGCCGCCCGACTTGAATGGCGAATCCTAAGTTAAGCGGGCGTCAACCGCCTTCACGATTCACGATTCACGGCTTTTTTACTATTCACGGCCTTCAGCCCTTCACCCATGCGGCGCACGCCCTCGGCGAGGACGGGAAGGTCGGCGCAGAAGGAGACGCGGAGGTAGCCTTCGCCCTCCGCGCCGAAGGCCGCGCCGGGCACGGTGACGACGCCGTGCTCAAGACAACTCTCGGCGGCGCGCATCGAGTCGCCGTAGTCGCTCACGTCCACCATCGCGTAGAAGGCCCCTTCGGGCGCGACGGCGCGGAGGTTCAGTTCGCCGGAGAGCAGGCCGAGCAGGTGGTCGCGCCGCTCGCGGAAGGTCTGGCGGATCGAGGCGCGGGCCTCGGCCGCCTCGTCCGTCCACGCGGCCGGCGCGGCCTTCTGCGAGACGGTCGAGGCGCAGGTCGTCGTGTAGCCGTGCAGCACGAGCGCCGCGCGCACCACGTCCGCGTGGCCGCACAGCCAGCCCAAGCGCCAGCCCGTCATGCTCATGGCCTTCGATAAGCCGCTGACGACGACCGTGCGCTCCGGGTAGAACTCCGAGACGGACGAGGGCCGCTCGCCGCCGTAGTACAGCTCGCGGTAAATCTCGTCGCTGACGACGAAGGCGTCTGTCCCGCGCAGCGCCTCGGCCATCACCGCGAGGTCGCGGCGCGAGAGGACGCGGCCCGTCGGGTTCGAGGGGCTGATGCAGACGACGGCGCGCGTGCGGGGAGTGAGCGCGCGGCGGAACGCCTCGGCGTCGAAGCCGAAGCCGGAGGCCGCCGGCAGGCGGTAAGTCTTCGGGCTGCCCCCGGCCATGCGGACGATGGTCGGGTAGGCGACGAAGCCGGGGTCGGGCAGGAGCACCTCGTCGCCCTCGTCCACGAGCGTCATCAGCGCGAGGTAGAGCGCCTCCTGCGAGCCGGCGGTGACGATCACCTGATCGGGCGTCGGGTTCAGGTGCGGGTAGTCGGCCGCGATCAGCTCGCGCAGAGCGGGGAGGCCGGCGTGCGAGGTGTAGCCGTTCTGCTCCTCGACGACGACGCGCGCCGCCTCGCGCCGGATCACGTCGGGCGTCGGCAGGTCGGGTTCGCCGAGGCCCAGATTGACGCTGCCCGGCCGCGCGCGGTCGAAGACCTGCCGGATCATGCTCTTCCGGATGCCGCGCAGACGCCGCGCGGGCCGGAACTCTGCCCGTTCTTCTTCAGTCAACGCCGTCGCCCTTCAGTTCTCTCTCGCTCTCGAAGTGTCGCTCGCGCCCGGTCAGGGGGTCTGCGAAGGAGATCGATCTCGCCAGCAGTCGGAGCGGGCGCGAGAAGTCGTCTTCGTCCGCGGGCCTCAACTCGGGGTAGAGCCTGTCGTTAACAATCGGCACGCCCAGCGCCGAGAGGTGGACGCGGAGCTGGTGCTTGCGGCCGGTGACGGGGCGCAGCCCGTAAAGCGCGGAAGCCCCCCTCCGCCCCAGCACGTCGATGCGCGTCTCCGAATTCGGCTCGCCTTCGACCTCCTTCATCCGGAAGAAAGGCTCGCCCGGCCCGATCCGGCTGCGCCGCGTTAAAGGGAACTCTAAACCGGCGCGCGCGGGGGCCAGAGCCTCGTAGACCTTCGACACCCTGCGCTCGCGGAAGAGGGCGGCGTAGAGGCCGCGCGTGGACGGGTTGAGCGAGAAGAGGACGACGCCGGCCGTCTCGCGGTCGAGCCGGTGGACGGGGACGAGTTCGGCGGGCGCCCCGCGCCGCTTCAGGCGCACGAGCAGCGTCTCGCGCAGGAACCTTCCCGCGGGCACCACCGGCAGGAAGTGCGGCTTGTCGGCGACGAGGATGTGTTCGTCCCGGTAGATGACGCGCTCGGCGAAGGGGACGCGGGTTTCCGCCTCCAGCTCGCGGTAGTAAAAGACGCAGGCGCCGGGGCGGTAAGGCGTCCGCGCGCCCACGCGCCGCCCGCCTTCGTCCGTCACGCGCCCCTCCGACATCCGCGCCAGCCACGTCTCGGCCCCGACGCCGGGGAACCGCTCCGTCAGAAACTCCAGCACGGTCTCCCAGCGGCCCGCCGGGAGCCACTGGCGGCTCGGGCCGACGCCTTCGACGGTCGGCGGCCTGAACACTTCGCCTTCAAAATCCGTCTCGCTCACGCCGCATTCACCGCAGGTAGTCTTCCAGCTTGACGGCCCGCTCCGTCTTCTCGTCGCGGTACTTGACGATGACGGGCGCGTAGAGCGAGAGGCCCCACTCGCGCCCGCGCTCGCCCTCGACGCGGCGCGAGCCGGGCACGACGACCGCGCCGGCCGGAATCTCCAAAGGCTTCTCGTCGCCGCGCCGGTAGACCTCGCCGCGCACGAGGTCGTAGACGGGCGTCGAGCCCGTCAGGATCGTCCCCGGCGCGAGCACCGCGCCGGCGCGCACCACCGTGCCTTCGTAGATGCCGCAGCCGCCGCCCACCATCACGTCGTCCTCGACGATCACCGGCACGGCGCCGACGGGTTCGAGCACGCCGCCGATCTGCGCCGCGGCCGAGAGGTGGACGCGCTTGCCCACCTGCGCGCACGAGCCGACGAGCGCGTGGCTGTCGATCATCGTGCCCTCGTCCACGTAGGCGCCGACGTTGACGTACATCGGCGGCATGCACACGACGCCCGGCGCGAGGTGCGCGCCGTCGCGCACGCTCGACCCGCCGGGCACGATGCGCACGTTGTCGGCGACGGTCGTCGCGCGCACGGGGTAGGTGTCCTTGTCGAAGAATCGTAAGCTCGCGTGGGCCGACATGTCCGCGAGCGCGCCCATGCGGAAGCCGGCGAGGATGCCGCGCTTGACCCACGAGTTGACGCGCCACTCGCCCGACCCGTCGCGCTCGGCGGCGCGCGCCTCGCCGCGGTTCAGGGCCCGTTTGAACTCCTCGAACAGCTCGCGGTCGGCCGCCGTGAAGCCGCCGCCGCGCGCGGCCAATTCCTCGACGCGCTCACGCAGCGACATGCGTCGTCTCCCCCAGCAACCCCGCCTCGGCGAGCACGGCGCGCACCCGCTCGCGCGTCGCCTCCTGCACCGGGACGAGCGGCAGCCGCAGGTTCTCTTCGAGCAGCCCCATCAGGGCCATCGCCGCCTTCACGGGGCCGGGGCTGGTCTCGACGAAGTTCACGTCCATCAGAGGCAGCAGGCGGTAGTGCAGCGCGCGCGCCTCGTCCCAGCGCCCCGCGAGCGCGTCGTCGACCATGCGCGACATCAGGGCGGGGGCCTCGTTCGACGCGACCGAGATCAGCCCGTCGGCGCCGAGCGCCAGCATCGCCAGCGTCAGGGCGTCGTCGCCCGAGATCACCAAGAAGCCGGGGGGCCGCCCGCGCAGAATCTCCATCACCTGCGCGAGGTTGCCCGAAGCCTCCTTGACCGCCACGACGTTCGCGCAGTCGCGCGCGAGCCGCAAGACCGTGGCCGGCAGGATGTTCGACGAGGTGCGCCCCGGCACGTTGTAGAGCACGACGGGCAAGCCCTCGACCGCCTCGGCCACGGCGCGGAAGTGCTGGTAGAGCCCCTCCTGCGTCGGCTTGTTGTAATAAGGCGCGACGACGAGCACGGCGTCCGCGCCCAACTCGCGCGCGCGGCGCGACTGCTCGACGGCCGCGGCCGTCGCGTTGCTGCCCGTCCCGGCGATGACGCGCGCGCGGCCCGCGGCCGCCTCGACGGTCGCCTCCGTCACGGCCTCGCGCTCGGCCGGCGTCATCGTCACGCTCTCGCCCGTCGTCCCGCACGGCACGAGCAGCCGCACCCCGCCCTCCACCTGCCGCGCCGCCAGACGCCGGTGCGCGTCGAGGTCGACCTCGCCGCCCTTCCCGAACGGCGTCACCAAAGCCGTCGCGCAGCCCCTCATCCACTCAACGTCCATCGTCACCTCCAAAAAAGGGCGCCGGGTTCAGGAGCCCGCCTGCCCCCCGCCGCCCGGCACATGATGCCCGACATCTTTTAGTATTTCATCAAACGTCTCGGAAAATTCGTACACGCCCTGCCGGCCCCGAATCCAGCGGGCGGCGACGAGCGCGCCGGCGGCGAAGCCCTCGCGCGAGCGGGCCGCGTGCGTGAGCGTGATCTGATCGGCCGCCGAGTCGAAGCCGACGCGGTGCGTGCCGGGGATGTGGCCGGCGCGCGTCGAGGCGACCGAGAAGTCGCGCCCGAACTCGGCCGCGACGAGCTCGCGCAGGCGCAGGGCCGTGCCCGAGGGCGCGTCGCGCTTGCGCGAGTGGTGGGCCTCCTCGATGAAGGGCTCGTAGTCGAAGGCCGCGAGCAGCTCGGCGGCGCGCGCCGCGACGCGGTAGAAGATTTGGACGCCGACCGAGAAGTTCGCGCCGTGGATGAGCGCGCCGCCCTCGCGCTCGACGGCGCGGCGCACCCCTTCGAGCTGCGCGTGCCAGCCGGTCGTGCCCTCGACGAGCGGCACGCGCGCCAGCGCGCACGCCTCGGCGTTGCGCGCGACGGCCTCCGCCACCGTGAAGTCCACGGCCGCGTCGTGGCCGCGCAGCACCCCGGCCAGCTCCG
>DATMVI010000164.1:0-3584 GCA_035563275.1 Pyrinomonadaceae bacterium | reverse complement strand
CCGCGGCAGGTGGCGCGACTTGAGGCGTCCGTGCCCGTCGTAGGCGAGCGTCGTCTTCTGTATCTTGGTCTGGTCGGTCGGCGCGGCGTTGCCGGCGTGCGCCTGCGTCTCGACGACTTTGTCGAGCCCGTTGTAGGCGGTGCTGACGGTGCGGTACACGTCGCCGCCGTTGGCGGCCGAAGTGAGCGGCAGGTTCTTGGCCTGCGCGGTCAAGTCCTGCGCCTTCGTGACGCGGCCGAGCACGTCGTGGAAGATTTTCTGACGGCGGCCGACTTCGTCGCGCGTGAGAACAGTCTGCCCGCCCGCGCAGCCGCAACCGCCGTAGCTGAACTCTCTGGTCGTCGCCGGGTCGCCCGGGTTGGTGACGACGAGGGGCCGGCCCTGCCAGTCGAAGGTCTGCGTCGTGTAGACCCAGCCCGTCCCCCCCTCCGCGGGGTCGTCGTCGCCCGCCGGCTCCCACGCGCCCACGTCCGTGAGGTCGGTCTCGTCAACGGTCACGGCGATGGCGTTCGACTGCTGCGCCCGCCGCGCCATCGAGTCGAAGACGAAGCGCTGCCCGGCGTAGCCTTCGGGCAAATGGCGTAGCGCCGCGCGCATGCGCCCCGCGCCGTCGAGGACGTTGAGCGTCGAGGTCTCGACCACGGTCTCGTTCGGCCCCGCGGCCACCGAGACGAACTGGCGCACGAAGCGGCCGCTCGCGGGGTACTCCCAGCGCGTGTAGGCGCCGCCCGGCGCGGCCGTGACGCGCTCGGCGCGGCCTCGGGCGTCGAAGAGGGTCTTGCGCGCCGCGCCCTTCGCGTCCGCCGTGCGCGTCACGAGGCCGAGGTCGTAGTTGTACTCGCGCGTCGCGGAGAAGTTTTCCGGGTCGGTGACCTTCGTCGGGTAGGCGAGCGTCGCGCCGCCGTCGGAGTCGAGGTAGCTGACGACGGTCTTGTGCCCGAGCGCGTCGCGCGTGAAGACGACGGAGCCGGCCGCGTTGTAACCGGTCTCGGTCTTGACTGTCTTAGTTGCGTCGGCCGGCGCGTCCACGTCCCAGCGTTTGACGCGGCAGGCGTTGCCGCGCACGAGGAACGAGGCGCCGTAGTTGGCGGCGTCGTGGCCGGGCGTGGCCGCCGCGACCGCCTCAAGGTACTCGCCCGTCAGGTCGTACTCGACCGTCAACTTCGAGGCGAGGCGCTCCTGCGTGCCGACGCGCCCGAAGACGGTCGTCTCCTCGGGCAGCCCGATGATGCGGCGCGAGGCGTACGCGCCGCCGGCCGTGACGCTGGCGGCGAGGTAGGAGACGTGCGTGCGGCGCAGCACGGTCGTGGCGTCCGCGGCGTATTCGTAGATGTCCTGCGGCAGGCCGAAAGAGGTGTAAGAGACGCGCGTGCGCCGGTGGTTGCCGTTCGAGTCGTGGACGTGAGTCTCCTCCGCGCGTGGGTTGAGCCGGTAGGCGAGGCCGGTGTCGTCCTGCGTCCACTGATGCGTCGTCCACTTCTGAGGGTTGCTCAGGTCGGCGGCGGCGAAGGTCTCGGTTCTGGTCGTCAGGCCCCTCTGCCAGCCCGCGGTCTCGTAGAACTCCTTACGCACCGTCCCGTCGGGCGCGGTCTGTGCGGCCTCGCCCGCGGCGAAGTCGAAGGGGCTGTAGACGAACGCCGCCTCCTCGCCCGCCTCGGGCAGGCCGTCGTCGTCGCCGTTCCAGAAGGCGGCCCAGACGCGCTCCTCGGTGAAGCGCGGGCAGTCGCCCTGCGGCGTGGAGGCGTCGGCCGGGAGGTTGTAGGAGACGTAGTTAAGCAAGCGGTTGTCGGCGGCGTAGTGGGCGATCCGGTTGACCTGACCCCACGAGGTGTAGTTGAAGGTGAAGGACGAGCCGTCGTCGAGCCTGACGCGTGTGAGCGCGCGGAAGGTCTGGCCGTTCTGCGCGCCGAGCGGGGTCAGGCCGTCGAAGTTGGTCTGGACGGTCTTGTCGGCGTAGAAGAACCTCGCCCAGTTGCGCGTCTCCGTGACGGTCGTGCCGGCGGCCGTCTCGCGCCGCCACGCCTGCGTGATCGCCTGTAGGCGGCCGGCGTCGTAGGCGAAGTTGACGACGCGGCCGAGGGTGTCGGTGACGGCCGTGACGTTGCCGAAGTCGTCGAGGGTGACGGCGATGGTGTTGCCGTTGGGGTCTCCGATCTCGACGCAGCGGAAGGCGCCGCCGACGTAGCGGTAGGACATGCGCATGCCCTCGGTTGTCCGCACGCTCAGGCTGCCGTCGCTGTTCTCGGTCAACTGCAGGTACGAAGAATCGACGGCCTCGTAAGTGGTCGTTGAGGTGGGGGCCTGCCTCAGTTCGACGCGCGCGCCTGCCGGGGTGACGAGGAGGTAAGCCGGCTTAGAGGCCTGCGCATTGTAGAACTTCTGCTGCACGCTTGGGAAGCCCAAAATGAAGCCCGGCGCGGGAAATCCTGAGTCGGGGTCGAAGAGGATGTGGGAGGCCGACTTCGTCCAGACCAGCGAATTGAGCGACAGCGACAGCCCCAAGTCGAGTCCCGAGCGGCCGGGCAGCCCCACCACCGGCAGGCTCCAACGATAATTTCGGGAGACCATGTCCACGCCTTCGCCGCCCGTGCGGTTGGCCGCGTCGAGGCGCGCCGCCGGGAAGTTGACGACGCTGACGCCGACCGCGGGGCTCTCCGTCCGCGCGCCGAAGGTGTCGGTGGCGACGGCCGTCAGCGCGTGACTGCCTTCGGTCGCGCCGGCCCAGACGAAGGCGTAAGGCGAGGAAGTGTCTTCGCCGAGCTTCGTCTGGCCGCGGAAGAACTCGACCTTCGCGACGCTGCCGCCGGTGACGGTCGCTTTGAGCTGGACGCCCGCGCCGTCGCCGAGCAGGGCGTTGTTGGAGGGGCTGGTGAGGGCGACCGAGACGCCGCCCGAGACGCCGCTGCTGCCGCGCGTCGCGCGCTGCCGCAGCTCCTCGAAGTGGGCTCTCTTAATCAACGCGCCGCCGAGCGCGGCGTCCGTGAAGGTCACGGCCGGGATGCTCAGCGCGGCGAGCGCCTCGTTGAGCCTGTCCCTCAGCTCCTGCACGTGCGCGGCCCTGACGCGCGTGACGCGCGGCGTGATGGTCGCCTCGGCCCACGCGGCGTCGGGCAGGCTCGCCGCTCGCCGCGCGGCGTTGATGGCCTGCCGCAGCTCCGTGAGGTGCTGCGCCTTCACCAGAGTCTCGCGCGCGACGAGCGGGTCGTCGGTGAAGGTCACGGCCGCGCCGAGCGCGAGCGTGCTGGCCTGTGAGAAGTTGCCGGCGGCGTCCACGGCGAGGATGCGGTAGAGGTAGGCGCGCGCGCCCGCGACGGTCGTGTCCTGAAAGTTGCTCTGCGTCGTGTCGCCGAGGAAGGTGACGGCCCCGTTGATCCTCTCGGCCCGCTCGACGCGGTAGTGGTGCGCGCCGGCCGAGGGGTTCCAACTGAGGTTGATCTGCGCCGACGAGGTCTGGGACACGCCGAGGTTGGTGGGCGCTGCGACGAGCGGCGCGGGCGCGGCGAGGCCCGCGGCTGACGCGCGCAGCGGCGAGTGGGGCGCCGAGGCGGGCGGCAACTCTTCCGAAGTGTCGAGCACGGGCGGCG